>JAZSEM010000100.1:0-16854 GCA_045531695.1 Akkermansia sp. | reverse complement strand
CAGAGATGCAAACATCAAAGCCGTCCAGCCAGTCTTGTCTACAGCATCGACCTTAGCCCCGCCGGCCAAGAGGGCTTTTAGCGTGTCTCCATACCCGTTCAGAGCTGCTGCCATCAAAGAAGTTAAGCCGTTCTTATCAGCAGAGTCAACCTTGGCACCGCTTGCCAGCAGCAGAGAAACGACCTCAGTTTGGCTGGCCTTAGCTGCAACTATGAGAGGTGGGGTTTGACGAGAAGGCTCAGCTAAGTTCGGATTTGCCCCGGATTGGAGTAGCAAGCGTACAATATCTGTGTAGCCATTGGCGCAGGCATATATGAGTGGCGTCAGTCCTTGGGCAGTGGCAGCATTTACATTTGCACCTGCGGAAAGAGCTTTTTGGACGGCTGCGAAATCACCGGCCTGAGATGCCACCAGCAAGTTGTAATCCTGAGTTTCATCGGCAAGTACTGTAAATAATGCAGGGGAGTCCGAATCTGCGGAAAAACCGGCAATCAACATACCGGCAATGGCAGATGTAACGAGGAGAGAAGATGTTTTCATGGCTTGTACAGGCTTGGTATATCAACAAAAAAAGCCCCTGCGGCTGAAAAGGCAGGGGAATGATGGAATGGTTAGCGTGCTGAGTTCTACTATGATTTGTTGATTATACGCTCCATTATTTCATAATATATTGCTTTCCACTCAGCGGCCTTTTCCGGATTTTTTTCTACACCGTATCCTTCATCGTAGCAGTGGTAAAGCTCACCGGAGGAATCCATTATGTCTCTGGCGGTCGCATTGGGGTGATGATACACCTTCATCGCCCAGTAATAACATTCCTGCGGTTTCTTATTGGCTAATTCTCCGTGCCAAGAATATAGAGACATGAGAGAACTCTGAGCGCTTATATTCCCCTGTTCCGCAGCTTTTCTATACCACTTCACCGCCTCCTGTATATCCTTATCCACGACTTTACCTTTCTGATAATGATAGGCGACAGCGTCTTGCGCCTCTGCATCACCGGTCTGCGCTTTTACCCAATTTTTTTCAAACCAATCGCGTTGAACGCCGGTCGTAGAACAAGATACCATAGCCGCCAACATTACAGCCGCCGCTAATTTGTATATGATATGTGATTTTTTCATCTGTAAATTATCTGTTTTGAGGAGCAGAAGCCGGGACTCCTGCTCCTCAACGGATGTTGATAATTAATATTTTTATTCCTCAGTTTTTCCCAATGGAACGATAAAGTCAGTCGGTTGATTTCTTCTGAGATTTTTTGAGTTTACGCCGATGATTTTGGAGATCTCGCTGATAATCTGCAAGATATTTTGCTTTCCACTCAGCGGCCTTTTCCGGATTTTTTTCTACACCGTATCCGCCATCGTAGCAACGGTGAAGATAATTACCGGAGTATACCTTATCAAAATCAGTCCCATTGGGGTTATGATACAGTTTCTGCGCCCAGTAATAACATTCCTCCGGTTTCTCATTCGCCAATTCGCCATCCATGCCATATATCTTCATGAGAGCAGCCTGTGCAGAGGTATTCCCCTGTTCCGCAGCTTTGAGATACCACTTTACAGCCTCCTGTATATCCTTTGCTACGCCTTCACCTTTCTCATAAGCATAAGCGACAAACTTCTGAGCCTTAGCGTCACCGGTCTGCGCCTTTTCCAAATTTCCTGCAAAGAACTTGGCGTCCCGATCGCCGGGGGCATCCGTCGTAGAACATGACACCATAGCAGCCAACATTACGGCTGCCGCCAATTTGTATATGATATGTGATTTTTTCATCATTCAATAAACAATTTGAAGAGAGTTATTATATAACGCGCTTATAGACATTCTGAGCTTTTAATGCACTTTCTGCATACTTCAGAGCTTTCTTATAGCGAGAAGCGGGGGATATACGGTTTGCTGCGCTGAACTGCTCAACGGCAGCAGCATACATCCTGTTATACATATAACAAATTCCCAGCATGTGATGCCCCTCCGGGTCATGAGAGTTTGAGTTAACATACGCCTGAGCTTTCGATGCTGCAGAAGCCCAGTTGCCATTCTTTGCGGCATCCAGCGCTGCTTGCAACTGCGGTGCAGAGGACGGAACGCTGACGGAAAACTTCAAATCCCTCTGCGCAGGGCACAGAGTATACCCCACTTTTTTAGTGTTACCCGCTATATTATCGGTATCATAATCATAAATTTTCCGCACACTCATATCCTTCAGATAGGTACGGAACTGAGATGGACCCTCGTATATCTGGCAACTAACCCACGGGCTTCCACCATTCCCTTTATAATACCAACGAAGATCGACCGCATAATCAACCTTCGGGAAATATCCATCGTGGATATAATGGATGTCAGAGACGGTGATAATCTCCTTCATATCATTCGTTATGATGTTCCACAAATCGCTTCCGTCTTCATACTTGGGGTGTACATACTCACCCTTTTCATAAAACGCAATAATGCTACCGGGAGCCACGTTATGCTCCGGCGCCTGCCATGCTTTCAATTTAAGAGTAGTACCGCAGCTTACCAAAGGTAAAACAAGGCAGCAGGAGATAAGTAATTTTTTTATCTTATTCATAATTGGTCATTATTATTGAACAATATCAGTGGGGTTGCACATAGCCTGTTCCGGCACAACGATAGCAACTTACGACTTCCTTTTTTGTTGTTGTATTACCTCTCTGCCGAATAAGAAATGTGGTATCCAATCCGGTAGGTTGATAGGAGGTACGTTTCTCAATCCTTAGCACGGAGCCACAGCCGCCACAATCCGGGCAGGGCACGAGGTAACTACCTCCTTCTGTCGTATAGGAAGTAGGAATATACCGCATAGGTGGAATGGTCGGTTCTGAAACCGAGGTGTCATTCTGCGGAGGAATAGCGCAACTGCACAAAAGCAGCGCAGACAACAATATGGTTGCTTTTTCTTTCATAATTATTACCGTTATTTATACTCAATCTCTGAACATAATCTAGAACTTGGCATTATATCCCGGCTTTATCTCCGTCCTTTGCGGATGGGGAAGGATTCCCCATCCGCATATTGACTATCCCGGAATGAATCTTCGTTAACATCAAAGGAAATTGCCTATCAACGAACCATTGTTACTGGGTCTTCCGAAAATCACAGTATCCAGCAGTTTGCCGGTGGTTCGTCTGTTTGCGTGGCTCTGGCTGCCGGAACCACCGCAAGCCGGGCATCTATCCTCGTATGTGCGATTTACATAGTAGCGCGTAGTTGCATCTTCGCTAACAAAATCTTTGTATGTTCTTGTAATTGTTCCGTCGCCTCCGCAAGACGAACAGGAATCCGCTCCATGATTTCCGCGGTTTTGGTAAGCACTACTATCCTTCTGCTTACTTTCTACAAGCATCATAACAGGAATAGCCGTGGCTACGCCGGCGACCACCAATGTGTTCTCCACCAAGGTAATGGGTAAGTCTACGCACAGCCAATCCAAGCCACCGGCCATATACAACCAGGGAGCAGCGGATGATTTTTGCTGCCACACTTCAGCATATTTACCTGCGTTTTTAACGATAGGCATAGTGGTGCAGCTGCTTTTAATCCAATCAGCATTGTCAATCCTGGTCATTTCCTTCGGCACATCCGGTCCCTTGGCCTTACCGGTAAGATACATGGCAAAATCCTTCGGGATTTGGAACATGTCTTTACCTCGAGCCTGCAACTTGGGAGCCGAATCTTCTGACTCTTGGTCAAATGCGGAGTATTGAGTCTTCACCGGATCCCCCATACGGAATCGGGTCAGCTCCACATAGTAATCCTCGCCGTCTGTATAGACAACCTGATTTTTATTAGCCTCCAATTCCCGGGTTACAGACGTAGCCTGATATGAGGCCTTATCGAAGATATGACCTGCAGAATTAAAATAGCAACTGTTCAATAATAATGAGCATGTTAATGCTCCGGCTACCAAATGCCTCTTTTTCATGATCGAGTTAATATCTAATGTTAAAATTTAGGCGAAATAACACATTTCGTGCTTCTAAACGCGCCTTTATGCTACATCTTTCAGAATGCTAAATCAAGCCGAAAATGCGGAATTGATTAGAATGTTAGGTGAATGCGACTCGCAAACGTGAGAGAAAGTACAGGCGGAAGATGCTCTTCAATAATCTAATGGTGAGATTTTCAATAAATAAAGAAAGCTCCCTTTGTTATAATGGATTCGCCCGATTCAATCAACTGTGGTATTTTCACCGCGGACAAAGCCTGCTTTTCACCCAGCCGTAGGCCGTTATAAAGTTGGATTTTGAATTTTGGATTTTGGATATTCAAGTGAGGCGGCTTCCGGCTTCTCTGCGATACTCCGAGACAGGTGCGCCGTAAGGAGGCGTTCAGGGGGGCGTATCAACGAGAATCCCCCAAGCGTAGCCGAAGACGGGAACCGTATTCTGAGTCCGCCCGGCGGGCGATAGCACATAGGCAGGGGTGAGCGGGCGATAGCTCGCGTAGCCACTGTTACCGGAATAAGTAGAAATGGAGCCCCGTTGGCACGGGGCTTTTGAATTACGTTTACCTTCGGTTCGCGTGATAATTTAACAAATTGCCTGTTTTCTCATTAGTCCAACGCGTTGTGAGTGTTTTTTTGCGGGTCCGAGGGGCTTCCTGCTTGACTTGAAGCGCCGTGGCTGCTAACATGACACTATGAGAGTAGTCGAAGCCAGAATTGAAATCCCCATGGGGAGCCGCAATAAGTACGAGGTGGATGAAAAGACCGGTCGTATCAAGCTGGATAGAGTGCTGTATTCCTCCGTCTATTACCCGGCAGAATATGGTTTTGTGGAGAACACTGTCTATCTGGATGGCGACCCTCTCGATATCCTCGTGTTCACATCGGCGCCCACATTCCCCGGTTGCTATGTGGATTGTCGTATTATCGGCGGGATGGACATGATTGATTGTGGCGAGCCTGATGTCAAAATTCTGGCTGTGAATGTGGGTGATCCCCGCTATGACCACATCTATAAGCTGGAGGACTTGCCGCCCCATTACCTGCAGGAGATTCAGAACTTCTTCCGCACCTACAAAACATTGCAGAATAAGGTAACGGAAGTGGGCGAATTCTTCGGTGTGGAGAGGGCTTGCTCCATCCTCGATGAATCCTTCATTCGCTTTGCTGAAGGGCTGCGGCCTTAAATCCCACCCCTGGGGACTCTGTAAACACGGGGTACGCGTGCCGAGATAGAGCAGATGATGTTGCTCGGTATGGTCTTGGCGCGCGCTGTCAGTTCTTCCCACGGTACGTTGGGCCCGAGTATTTCTGCCACATCGCCGGGCTGTACGTTGTCCACGTGGGTGACATCGACCATAATCTGGTCCATCGTGATGCGCCCCAGCACCGGGCAGTAGTGACCATTGAGGTAAACACGAGCGCCGGTATTGGACAGGTAGTGCAGATAGCCGTCACCGAAGCCCAGCCCGATGGTGGCTACTTTGGTGGCACCGTTGGTGATATAGGTGTGGTCGTAGGATACGCCGTGATTGTCGGGCAGGGTGCGCAGCAGGGTCACTCTGCTGTAGAGGGTAAGGGTGTTGCGCAGCTCTCTGTTGTAGGGCGAGGGCATGGGCGAGAAGCCGTAGAGAATGCGCCCCAGTCGAACCATATTGGTGCTCGGTGCCTTGTAGTTGAACACGGCTGCGCTGCTGCACAGGTGGCGGTAGGGCAGTTCGAGGCTTTGGGAAAGCTCTTTCACCGCGGCCTCGTAGGTGCGAATCTGGCGGTGGGTGAAGGTGATGTCCTGCGATGCTGCTGAGAGGTGGGAATAGACGCCCTCGATGTTAAGGTATTCAAACTGTTTGAGTTTGTCTCCCAGTCCGGGGATTTCGTGCGGCAGTACACCGGCGCGGCCCATGCCGGTATCGACGTTGATGTGAAGGTTGACCTTTTTGTTGTACAGGCGGCCCAGCGAGTTGAAGTGCTCTGCCTCCTCCACACTGGAGAGGGCGGCGCGCCAGCTGTGCTGTACAATAGCCTCGCGCTCAGTGGGGAAACAGGGACCCAGAATGAAGGGACGAATCTTGCAGCCGGCAGCTTGTACCCGGGCGGCTTCGGACGGGGTTGCTACGCCGAAAAAGGTGATGTCTTCGTCATCCAGCGCCTTGACCACACCTTCCAGCCCGTGGCCGTATGCCTCGGCCTTTACAATCGGCATGCGGCTGTGCTCCGGCATGACCCGCCGCACAACGTTGAGGTTGTGCTTCATGGCATCGGTGTCGATTTCTGCCCAGGCGCGGTAAGTTGTGGTGGCGTCCATGGCGTTATTTTATACTTGTATGTTCAGGATTGCAAGTCTAAATCTGAATAGGCGAAAACCTTATACAGACCGATTGGAGCGGTCTGTTCCAGCAGATGGGCAGCCCGCTGCTCATCAGTTCGGCACCGGTGAGCTGCGCTCCGGCCTGAGGGCAGAGGCATTTCGGGGTATCGGGCAGCAGTTCCTCAATGGTATAGAGTGCATCTGCCTGTAACCCTCTCAGCGGTATACGGGTGTGCTGTTGTGTGAATGCCCGCTCCGTGGTGTATGCCAGTAGCAGGGCCTGCTGCCCATCGGTGTAGAGCAGGGCACAGTCGGTGCTTTCGTAGGGACTGACCAAGCGGTAAACATCCCCCAGCTGTATCAGCGGACGCAGTTCTTTGGCCAGTGCCAGTCGGGTGCGGATTTCTGCTTCCTCGTCCGCACTGAGGGTGCGAGGGTCGAGCTCAAACCCCAGACGACCGGCCAGAGCTACGTCGAATCGGAACTTCAGGGTGCTTCGGCGCCCGGTGTAGAGATTGGGGCTGGCTGTCACGTGGGCTCCCACAGCGTTGGCGGGGAAGAAATGGGTGGCGCTCCACTGCATGCGCAGGCGGTCATGGGCGTCGGTATTGTCGCTCAGCCAGAACTCCTCGTGGAATTGTGCCGCGCCTAAATCCATGCGCCCACCGCCGGCGGAACAGCATTGGAATACCACATGGGGATGGCGTAACCGCAGCTCGCGCATGATGCGGTAATAGGCGTTGATGTAATCAAAATAGATGTTGGTGTGGGGCACATCGGTCATCATGCGATTGCTGTCCCACTTCACATAAGCGATACCCGGGTTGCTGCGCAGCAGGTCGCTGACGGCCTGCAGTACAAAGCCTGCTACCACAGGACGAGCCAGATTGAGCACCAGTTGATAGCGTTGCTCGGTGGGGGCAATGCCCGGCAGCTGCAGGGCCCAATCGGGGTGCGCTCGGTAAATGTCGCTGTCGGGGCATATCATCTCAGGCTCAATCCACAGGCCGAATTTCAGTCCCTGTGCTGCGGCATAGTCGGTGAGCGGTTTCAGGCCCTTGGGCAGTTTGTCGGGGGCCGGGTACCAGTCACCCAGTGAGGAATGGTCGTCCTTGCGGTGTCCGAACCAGCCGTCATCGAGCACGAACATTTCGATACCCAGTGCCGCGGTGCGCTGCATCATTTCCCTGAGGGTGGGCTCATGTACATCAAAATGCACACCTTCCCAGCTATTGAGCAAGCAGTCGCGTGTTTGCTGACCTCGTGGTATCACGCAACGGCGCAGGTAACGGTGCAGACGCCGCGTGGCGTTCCCCTTACCGGCCACACTGTTGAGCAGAACAGCCTGTGGCAGCTCCAGCTCCTGCCCGGGGGCCAGAGTGTAGGGAGCCTGTGCAAAGTCATGCCCCAGCCCCAGAAATCCCTGTCCCTGAGCGTTGTGGGTGAAAGCCAGTGTGTAGTTGCCGCTCCAGGCAAGTGCGGCAGTCAGGCAGTGGCCGTATTCTTCCTGAGCCGGGCTGTCGGTGGCAATGAGGATACCGGGGGTACCCTCCTGAGCGGTTTTGATTCCCGTGCAGGCATTGGCGCAGAGGGTGTTGCCGCGCATAACCTCTTCCTCCTGCATGCTATGTTCCCCGGCCCAGACACCGCGGAATGTGGTGGCATGGTAACGGCTGCCCTGCAGGGAGGCCGTGGCAGAGTATGCCCGCAGCAATTGCAGGGGGGCGCCGGTGCCGTTACGCAGCGTGGCTTGTTGGGTGAACACACCCTCTTCGTGCAGTTGCAGACGGAGGGTAAGTCGTATGTCAGGATGTCGTTCATCGGCGAGCGTGAGAACGAGCGCGTTCTCCAGACATTCCCAACTTGCCAGTTGTGGGTTAAAGCCCATGCTGCCGTCAGCAAAGAGCAGTTGCAGGGCGTACTCGCCCGAGAGGTGTTGCTGCGGGTAGCCCGTGCGCGATTGGTAATCCGTCAGGTATTCACTGCGAATGCAACCTGTCTCGTGGTGGTTGACGGTAGCGCAACCATCGGACCATGCGATGTTACCGTAGGGATATTCGATGCGGGCGGTGGCGTTCATGGTAACCAGGCAGTTTCTGCTGTTCGGGGGATGGGGGGGCAGATGCGGTGCTGCAGGTTCTTGCCGCTGTCCTTGCCCAGCGGTTTTTGCGTGTGCATGATGTGCTGCAAGCGCAGGCGGAGCTTACGGTCTGCCTCCGTCGGGCGGCGGGAGTAGATGCCGAACGCGTTGTACCCCAGTTTGTTGTACATAAATACGGTAGAGGTGTGGCTGAAGGCGACTTTCAGGCGTGGGTGCAGCACGAGCGTAGGGAGGACGCTGTACGCCCAGGGCCAGTAATCCTCGGTGCCAAAGTCGTCGGTCGACTGCCACCAGTCTTGGAGTGCTTGCTCGTTCTCCGGTGTTGCCGGCCAGCTCCATACCTCAGGGGAATATGTTATGCAGCGGGTCTTGTCCTGCCACTGCAATTCCGGGCGCGAGTAGCTGACGATGTGGTGGAACTTGCAGGAACTCAGCAGGGTGCAGAGCAGCAGGAGCTGGATAATTTTATTCATACTTGCGCGCTTCGCGGCGGGCCATGCGCAGGCGGTGGCGTTCATCGTGCGCTCTTTTACCCAGCTTGCTGTTGGGATCGATGTCGCGTGCGGTTTCCAGCGCGGCGATGGCCTCCAGCAACTTTGCCTCGGTAGCCGGGGTGTGTGCTCCGGTGTGGCCGATGGCATACTGTTTCATCAGCAGCGGGTACAGGCAGCGCAAGCCGATGAGTTGCTGCAGCTCGCGGGTACAACGTTCATCGCTGAGCAGTTGGCGGCTCTCCTGCACCAATTCTTCGAGTTGTGCGGGCTCCGGGGACTTTTGCGAGCAGCCGGCAAAGAGCAGGTAAAGGCGAGCCTCAAACTCTCGTTCTGCCGTTTTCTCTTGTCTGTCTGCAGATTTTGCCAGCTCTTCCGCTTTGATTATATCCTGCGTTTTCAGCCCTTGTAACAGTAGCGTGGCAAAGGGTCCTTCGGCATCTGCCAGTACAAGACAGGGCAGGTGGGTTACTCCGGCTGCCATGGCGTCCGCCTGAGCTTCTGCCTGTTCGGAGCTGTTCGGTTTATCGTTCAGAACCACGAAGCGGCATTCAGCCTGACCTTCCGCCGGTTTGGGCAACAGTTCCGTCACATGTTTGCGGAGGGCGGCGTTGTCCCGACCTTCCTGCAAATAGACGGTATACGAAGCAGCCGCAGCAATGGGGAACAATGCTGCGGCGGTCAGGCCAATGCTGAGGATAATGCGGCGCATGGGCGGGGCTCAGGCTCGGCTGATGGTGATACGCTTAAAGCGCGAATCCGTATCTTCGGATGTGGTGCAGATGCCGGGCATTTTGGCCAGCTCGTTGTGCACCAGTCGGCGCTGGTAGGCATTCAGCTTTTCCATCATCAGCGGGCGCCCCGTCTGCAGCACTCGCTCGGCGCGGGAGCGGGCACGGCGCAGCAGCTTGGCTTCGGCGCGTTCACGATAGTGATCGCAGTCCACACGCACTCGCGGGGCGTCTTCCCACTCAGCCTGAATCAGGCGATTGACGAGGTATTGCAGGTCGTCGAGTTTATCTCCTTCATCGCCAATGAGGTAACGTGCATCCGGTCCCTCAATCATGAGGGTCACTCCGTTTTCCTCTCCCTCAGTGGGTTCGGTGCTCAGCGTGTAGGTATAACCAAGCGGCGTCAGGATAGCGTTTGCCACCCTGACGGCCTGTTCTGTGAGTTTCTGCAAGGCGTCCATGCTGAGCTTAATCGCGAACTGCACCCAGGAAACGGAGCAGATAGAGGAAGAGGTTCAGGAAGTCGAGGTAGAGCTGAACTGCGCCCATGATGGCACCCTTGCTGCGGTCCACGGAGTCCGTCAGGTAAGCACCTTCTGCCAGCAGACGCTGCGTGTCGTATGCAGTGAAGAGGGCAAAGACCACCACGCCCACTGCCGAGATAATGAGGTCGGCGGTGCTGTTGGCGAAGAAGATGTTGGCGATACCGGCAATGATGAGGCCGAAGAGCATCATCATGAGCGTGCGACCCATGCCGCTGAGGTTACGCTTGGTGAAAGCTCCGTACAGCGCCATGGCGCCGAACATGCCGGCGGTGCAGGCAAAGGTCAGCCCCAGTGACTGGGTGGTGTACAGGCTGAGCAGCGGCCCGAGAGCCAGACCCTCCAGCGCAGAGAAGGCGATAAAGATAACGGCCAATGCCCCGGAGGTGAGCATGTTGCGGCAGAAGGCCATGATGAGAATGCTGCCGAGGGTGCCAATCAGCAGAATAATCTGGTTGTTGGCGCTCCAGGTGAGTACGGCATCGGAGTTCATGGCGTACATGGCCACGCCTGCTGTCACGAGCATCGAGACAGCCATCCAACCGTAAACTTTGTTAAGATAGGCTTTGGCAAGTGCTGCAAGTTGCTCCTGCATGACCTGCACTTGATTGGCATAATTTTCTTCCATGCCGATATCATACCAGTTCCGGAGGTGATGTCAAGTAAAAATACGGCGCAGAACGGTGCCGCAAAATATCTATTTCCGCTTGCTCCCGCAGCGCTGGGATTCCCGGATTTTTCGTTGCGTAAGCTTTTGTCTGTCAGGGGGAAGTTTTGCCATGATCTCCGCCTCGCAGGGCGGGTATCGCAGAATCAGTTCGCAGGCACACCAGGCAACCGCCATGTCGGCATAATATGCCCGGCAATGAACCTGACAGAGCAGCTCCCCAACCTGTGCTGCGTACGCGCTGTCATTCAGATAATGGTTGAGCAGCATGACCACGGCAAAGCGCGCTTCGTATTCCGCCGTTGAACGGAGGTAGGGGAGCAGAAACTCCAGCACTTCGGCGCGTGCCTCGCGTGCAAAGGTATAGGTCGCACAACATGAGTCGCAGATGCTCCAGTTGCGGATGCTCGGGATGAAGGCCCTCAGCGCGTTCAGTCGTTCCGTCAGCGTGGCCTGTGGCGCATAGCCCGGCAGCATGCCGCGCAACATGACCACTTCCATCAGGCTGTTTGTTCCCAGTTCCTGAAAAATCTCCGCCCAATTCTCCTGACGAGCAACCCGCCGAGCCAGTTTGCGCAGCAGCGGAAGCCGCACCCCCAGCAAATCCGCCTCCCCGGGAATGAGCGATGCCGCAAAATCCCGGTACTTCGGCTCTGCCAGCCCTTGCAACTCGGTCACTATGTCAGCTGTCGTCATGTCAGGAGTCCACGATTAACGAAATAGAACAGGTGGCCCACGCCGTTGCCTTCCGGCGGGGGCCATCGGCCGAGCCAACAGGGTGTCCCGAGGTCGCCGTGCTCCACCTGCGCCCACATGTTGCCACTAAAAGGCTCAGATGTCAATCATATTCAGGGGGGAGAATAGCCTAGTAAGTTTTCAACGAAACACCCAAAAAAGGAGACTTGCGGGGCGTAATTGGCTTCGCCTGTTGTTGGAAAAAGCGAGTAGAATTGTCAAAAATTATTAACGGAGAGAAACTTTCTATTGTAGAATTCATAGTATTTTCTATGCTTTTTCTTGAATGCTCCCTTCATATTTGGTAGAATGAGGCGCGACGGAATACCCAACGCGCTATTAAATATGGATACAGTAGTCTCCAAGAAGAAGATGACTGAAGAGGATATAAAGCTTCAGTACATTACCCCAGCCATAGAAAAGGCTGGCTGGGATAGGAAAAAGCAAATTCGAATGGAATATGCTTTCACCGATGGTGCTGTCATCGTTCGGGGAAATACCGTTGCTAGAGGAAAGCGGAAGCGCGCTGACTACATACTTTATCATCGACCTAATATTCCTCTTGCTATTGTTGAGGCTAAAGATAATAAGCATAATCTCGGTGATGGTATGCAACAAGGGATTGATTATGCAAAGATTCTGGACATTCCCTTTGTGTATTCCTCCAATGGAGATGGTTTCTTGGAGCATGATATGAAACAAGGAACTGAGCGAGAAATCCCATTGGAGGCATTCCCCACTCCCGAAGAGCTTTGGCGTCGCTTTACCTCAGAATCTAATTACACCCCGGAACAGGAAGCGCTCATTTCAGAACCGTATTATTTTGCTCCCGGTGATAAAACTCCCCGATACTATCAGCGCATAGCTATTAACCGAACCATTGAGGCCATCGCGCGAGGACAGAACCGAATACTGCTGGTTATGGCTACCGGAACGGGCAAGACATACACAGCGTTCCAAATTATTCACCGACTCTGGAAATCAGGCACTAAGAAGAAAATTCTTTTCTTGGCAGACCGTAATATCTTGGTCGACCAAACGATGACTCAGGATTTCAAGCCGTTTGCCAAGGTGATGCACAAGATAGGAGAGAATGAGCAGAAGGATGCCGAGGGGAATAAGATTCTGGATAGCTCCTATGAGATTTATCTCGCGCTGTATCAGCAATTGGCCGGGGATGATAATAAGGAGCCGTTCCGCGCCTTTACTCCCGAATTCTTCGACCTGATTATAATTGATGAGTGTCACCGAGGTAGTGCGAAAGAGGACTCTCAATGGCGTAAAATCTTAAATTATTTCAACTCTGCCACGCACATCGGCCTGACCGCCACACCCAAAGAAACAAAGGAGGTTTCTAACATCACGTATTTTGGAGAGCCCGTATACACATACAGCTTGAAACAGGGTATTGATGACGGATTCCTTGCTCCGTATAAGGTGGTTCGTGTGGGGCTCAATAAGGATTTGGAAGGCTATCGTCCTCCGGCAGGAAAGCGTGATGTGGATGGTGACTTAATAGAGGATAGAGAGTACAATATCAAAGACTTTGACCGTAATCTCATTATCGATGAGCGTACGCAGCAGGTCGCAAAACGAGTCACTCGATTCCTTAAGGAGAATGACAGGTTTGCTAAAACTATCGTCTTCTGCGTGGATATCGAACACGCCGAGCGTATGCGCCAAGCCTTGATAAATGAGAACAGCGACCTCATTGCTCAAAATCCCAAGTACATCATGCGTATAACCGGGGATAATGCAGAGGGCAAGGCTCAGTTGGACTACTTCATAGATGCTGATTGCAAATATCCTACAGTTGTAACGACATCAAAGCTCCTTACTACAGGTGTAGACTGCAAAACTTGCAAATTGATTGTGCTGGATTCTCCCATAAAATCCATGACCGAGTTTAAGCAGATTATCGGTCGAGGCACGCGACTGAAGCCGGAATGCGGCAAGGAGTATTTCACTATTATGGATTTCCGGGATGCCAGCAGATTGTTTGCTGACCCTGACTTTGACGGTGACCCCATAGTTGTCATTGACTTGCAGCCGGACGGGGACGATGATAATGGAGATGGGGATGGCTCAACGGGAGATGATGAAAATCCCCCTGTAGACCCGCCTGTAGTAGATCCTCCCATTGTTGACCCGCTTCCCCCTGAGCACAAGAAAAAGGTACGCATCTATGGCGTGGACATTCATATCCTCAATGAGCGAGTGCAATACTACGATGCCGATGGTAAATTGACCACAGAGAGTGTTATCGATTACTCCAAGAGAAATATCTTGGGAGAGTTTGCTTCACTCGATGAGTTTCTCCAAAAATGGAATGCAGAAGAGAAAAAGCAGGCTATCATTGACGTTCTTCAGGAGCGCGGTGTTTTGCTCGAATCCCTCAGGGAAGCATCCGGCAAGACTGATTTGGATGATTTCGACCTCATCTGCCACATTGCATACGATAAAGAGCCGCTGACTAAAGCGGAGCGAGCAAACAACGTCCGTAAACGCGGATATTTGCACCAGTACTCGGAGCTGGCTCAACAGGTTCTGAGCGCATTACTTGATAAGTACATGAACGAGGGTATTCGAGACCTGTCTAATCTGGCAATTTTACAAAACGACCCGTTCCGACAGTTTGGTTCCCCCATGAAGATAGCCAAGCTGTTCGGAGGTAAGGACGGATATGTGCAAGCCGTCATCAAACTGCAAAATGAAATCTACGCTGCTTAATTTATGAGTCTCGGAAATATTGTTAAACGTCTCCAGGATATTATGCGCCAAGACCCGGGCATCAATGGCGATGCCCAGCGCATTGAACAGATGGTATGGATTCTCTTCCTGAAAGTGTACGATGCCAAGGAAGAGGTGTGGGAATTCATGCAGGGCGACTATACTTCCATCATCCCGGAGCCTCTCCGTTGGAGAAACTGGGCTGTTGACCGTAAGGACGGTAACGCTCTTACCGGAGAAAAACTGCTTAACTTTGTCAACAACGAGCTATTCCCGCAGCTTAAGAATATCGAGATAGACGAGAATACGCCCATGAACCAAATCATTGTTCAACGGGCGTTTGAAGACAACAATAACTACATGAAGGACGGCATCCTGCTGCGTCAGGTAGTGAATGTTATTGATGAAATTCAGTTTGAGGAATACGAAGACCGCCACGCGTTCGGAGAAATTTACGAGACAATTTTACGTAGTTTGCAAAGCGCGGGTAATTCAGGCGAATTCTATACCCCTCGTGCCGTGACAGATTTCATGGTGCGCATGATACAGCCTAAGCTCGGAGAATCTATTGCAGACTTCGCTTGTGGTACTGGTGGTTTCCTGACCTCTGCGCTCAAAGCTCTGGATGCACAGGTAAGTTCTGTAGAAGACCGAGAACTGTACAGCAGTTCCATTTACGGCATAGAGAAGAAGGCCTTGCCGTTCCTTCTGTGTGCCACAAACATGCTCCTGCATGATATTGACAAACCTCAGATTATCCACGGCAATTCGCTGGAGAAGAATGTCCGAGATTACTCTGAGGCTGACCGCTTTGATGTTATTCTCATGAATCCGCCTTATGGTGGTGTGGAAAAAGACGGCGTAAAGCAGAATTTCCCGGCAGATCTCCGAAGTAGTGAAACGGCAGACCTTTTCATGTCGGTCATCATGTACCGCTTAAAGAAGAATGGTAGATGCGCTATTATCCTGCCGGATGGCTTCCTTTTCGGTACGGATAATGCCAAGATGGCTATCAAAGAAAAACTCATGTCTGAGTTCAATCTGCACACAGTCATCCGCATGCCTCACAGCGTGTTCGCGCCTTACACATCAATTACCACCAATATTCTCTTCTTCGATAAGACTGCTCCTACCAAAGAAACTTGGTTCTACCGTCTGGATATGCCTGAGGGGTACAAGCATTTCTCCAAAACAAAACCCATGCAGCTGAGCCACTTCGCTCCTGCTGAGGAATGGTGGACCAATCGAGTAGAAATCAATGAAGATGGCTTCGATAAAGCTAAGAAGTACACAATTGCAGAAATCGCGGAACGCAAATACAATTTAGACCTTTGTGGTTATCCCCACGAGGAAGAGGAGATTCTCCCCCCAGATGAACTAATCAAGCAGTACAGGCAGAAACGCGCCGCTCTCAATAGTGAGATTGATGCCATTCTGGCTAAGGTTGAGGAAATGCTTGGCATTAAAGTAGAGGATATCTGACCATGACTGCTCAGCAACTCAAGAACTCTATTCTCCAGCTCGCGGTTCAGGGCAAACTGGTACCCCAAGACCCGAATGACGAGCCTGCATCCGTGCTATTGGAGAGCATCACCAAGGAACGGGAACGCCTGATTAAGGAGAAGAAAATAAAGAAGCCCAAAACGACATCTCGAATCTTTAGACGAGATGGGCACTACTATGAAAGCATCAATGGGGGTGAACCGACCTGTATTGATGAGCAACTCCCTTTTGATATTCCGGATTCTTGGGAGTGGGTGAGATGCTCTGCATTGGGAGCAATAGTACGAGGAAGCGGCATCAAACGTTCTGATATTGTTGCCGATGGTGCTCCTTGTGTACGCTATGGGGAGTTGTATACATCTTACGAAACAACCTTTACCGAAGCTTTATCGCATATTCCTGAGAACCTGTTTGATAAATGTAAAATATTCTCCAAGGGCGCGGTTCTTTTCACTCTGACGGGCGAAAATAAGCCAGATATAGGAAAAGCCTTAGCCTATCTAGGAGAGCAGCCTATAGCGGCAGGTGGGGATTTAGCCTTTTGGGAATATCACGGATTAAATCCAGAGTTTCTAGTTTATTCCCTGAACTCTCCTTATGCCGTAGGTGAAAAAATCAAGAAAGCAACAGGAGATATCATTGTTCATATTTCAGGGGATAAAATAGGCTCTATCCTTATAGGCGTCCCTCCGTTGTCTGAACAGCAAAAAATAGTAGAAAAAATTCACGAGTTACAGCCTATATTATCAGACTATGGAATTACATCCTCACTTTTAGCCAAGTTAGATTCAGGGTTCCCTTCATCCCTCAAAAAATCCATTCTCCAGCACGCTATACAGGGCAAGCTCGTTCCCCAAGACCCGAATCACGAGCCTGCTAGCGTTCTTTTGGAGCGTATAGCCAAAGAACAAGCCAAAATGGGCAAAAAGGCGGCTAAATCAATGAGCCGGATAGAAAGACGAGATAGGGGAACCTATGAAATCTTCCCGGATGGCTCAGAAAAGGACATTTCCGGGGAGATTCCCTTTGATATTCCTAATTCGTGGGAGTGGTGTAGACTTCGTGAGGCTTGCTA
>JAZSEM010000033.1:0-15014 GCA_045531695.1 Akkermansia sp. | reverse complement strand
TCACAATCTTGCCGAGCACGTTGCGCACGAAGTCGGGCGGGTTGCCGACGAGAGCCTCGGGGATTTCGTGGCCGGTGATGGTGCTGCCCAGGGGTACCTCGTAGAGGTTGGCGAGGGAGGCATCCACAGCGGCGATGTTCTTGGCCACCACTTCTTCACCCTTCTTGCCGTAGGTCTTCTTAATGGCCTCCTTAATGTAACCGAGGGCTTCCTCTGCGGGAATCACGCCGGCGAGGTTGAAGAAGCAGGTCTGCATGATCATGTTGATACGACCGCCCATGCCGGTAGCCTTGGCCACCTTGAAGGCGTCGATGCAGTAGACCTTGATGTTCTTGTCGAGAATCTGCTGCTGCATGCGGGCAGGCAGGCTGTCCCACACCTTCTCGGGAGCCACGTTGGTGTTGATGAGGAAGGTGGCGTTCTGCGCAGCGTTCTTCAGGAAGTCGAAGAGGTTCAGCAGGCTGGGCTGGTGCAGGGCGATGAAGTTCGCGTTGGTGATGAGGTAGGTGCTGTGAATCGGTGTGGTACCGAAGCGCAGGTGGGATACCGTGGAGGAACCGGACTTCTTGGAGTCGTACTCGAAGTAACCCTGAACGTACAGGTCGGTGTGCTTGCCGATAATCTTAATGGCGTCCTTGTTGGCGCCTACGGTACCGTCGGAACCCAGACCGTAGAACATGCAGCGGGTCACGGTGTCGGGCTCGGTGGAGAAGCTCGGGTCATAGGCAATGCTCTTGCCGGTGACGTCGTCCTCAATACCGACGGAGAAGCCGGTCATGGGCTCGGGCTTGGCGAGCTCGTCGAACACACCCTTAACCATGGCGGGGGTGAACTCCTTGGAGCCCAGACCGTAGCGACCACCCACTACCTTGGGCATAGCGTAGGGCAGGGTGCCGGCTACCTGAGCATCGGCCAGGGTCTGCACCACGTCCTGCAGCAGGGGTTCGCCCAAGCTGCCGGGTTCCTTGGTGCGGTCGAGTACGGCAATCTTCTGCACGGTCTTGGGCAGAGCGGCAATCACGTCTGCAGACGGGAAGGGTCGGTACATGCGAATCTTCAGCACGCCGACGTCCTCACCCATAGCGGTTACGGCCTCGAGAGCGGCCTCGGCACCGGAGCCCATCATGATGATGACGCGGGTGGCGTTCGGGCAGCCGATGTACTCGACCACGTCGTAGTAGCGGCCGGTCAGGTCACCGAACTTCTTCATGGCGCCCTTCACGATGGCGGGAACGGCGTCGTAGTACTTGTTCACCGTCTCGCGACCCTGGAAGTACACGTCGGGGTTCTGGGCGGTACCGCGAATGACGGGTGCATCGGGCGTGAGACCGCGGGCGTGGAACTCGTCCACCCACTTCTGGTCAATCATGGCACGCAGGGTGTCATCGGTGATGTCGGCAATCTTGCCTACCTCGTGGGAGGTACGGAAACCGTCGAAGAAGTTGATGAAGGGCACGCGGCTCTCCAGAGTGGCGGCATGGGCGATGGCGGCCATGTCGGGGGCCTCCTGAGTGCTGGCGCCGCAGAGCATGGCAAAGCCGGTGGAGCGGCAGCTCATCACGTCGCTGTGGTCACCGAAAATGGAAAGACCCTGAGCAGCAAGAGCGCGGGCGGCAATGTGGAACACGCAGGGGGTGAGCTCGCCGGCAATCTTGAACATGTTCGGTATCATCAGCAGCAGACCCTGAGAGGCTGTGAAGGTGGTGGCCAGAGAACCTGTCTGCAGGGCGCCGTGTACGGCACCGGCAGCACCGGCCTCACTTTCCATCTCCACGATGCTGGGGACCGTCCCCCAGAGGTTCTTGCGGTCTACGGCCGTCCACGTCTCTGCCGATTCACCCATCGGAGAGGACGGGGTGATGGGGTAGATGGCGGCCACTTCTGAACAACGGTACGCTACGGAGGCGACTGCCTCGTTGGCGTCTATGGTGCTGTATGTAGTGCTCATAATTGAATGGTTGATTGTGAAAATCGACTGTATACAGGGGATTAGTTTTGCGCACACGTGGCAAAACTAGTTCTCACTACAGCTATCATACACCCATCCGCCCGCGGAATCAACCCAAAAAGCCTGCATAAAATGAATTTTGCTGACACTGGGCGCGATTGAGGGCGGAAAATAGAGTTGGTGAGCTGAAAGCGTTTGCCAAACGGCAGAAAGTATGTTACACTACGCGCATGGCGAATACTCAGAGCTTTACCGCACAGATGGCAGCCGCTCTCGGGCTGGATGAGCAGATGATTGTACCTTACGGTCGCGACAAGGCCAAGGTGAGCCTGCAGGTGCTCCGAGAGCGCCCGCAGAAGGGCAAGCTCATTCTGGTGAGCGCACTGACCCCCACACCCGCCGGTGAGGGCAAGACGACGGTTTCCATCGGTCTGGCCCAGGGGCTGAAAGCAAACGGCAAGAGCGTGTGTCTGGCATTGCGTGAGCCCAGCATGGGCCCGGTGTTCGGTCGCAAGGGCGGTGCTACGGGTGGCGGTGCTTCGAGCATCACTCCCGGCGAGAGCATCAACCTGTGCTTCAATGGCGATTTCCCAGCTATCACCTCCGCCAACAACCTGCTGGCCGCTGTGATTGACAATGCCCTGTTCTACAAGACGACTCGTCTGGACCAGAACAAGGTGCTGTGGAAGCGCGTGATTGACATGAATGACCGCTCCCTGCGCAATATCGTGGTGGGTCTCAACAAGAATGGCGTGCCGCGTGAGGAGGGCTTCAACATTACCCCGGCCTCTGAAATCATGGCCTGCTTCTGTCTGGCCGAGGATTTGGAGGACCTGCGCCGCCGTATCGATAACATTGTGGTAGGTTTCACCGCTGAGGACGAGGCTGTATATGCCCGCGAGTTCGGTGTGACTGATTCCCTGCTGGCCATTCTGCGCGAGGCCATTAACCCCAATCTGGTGCAGTCTCTGGAGGGCGTGCCCGCCTTCGTGCACGGTGGTCCCTTTGCCAACATCGCTCACGGTTGCAACTCCGTCATCGCTACCAAGATGGCTCTGGCCTGCGCCGATTATGCCGTGACCGAGGCCGGCTTTGCCTTTGATTTGGGTGCCGAGAAGTTCCTGGACATCAAGTGCCGCCAGAGCGGTCTGTCGCCCGACGCTATTGTGATTGTGGCAACCATCCGCGCTCTGAAGATGCACGGCGGTGTGGCCAAGACCGAGCTCGACCCGCCCAATGCCGATGCCGTGCGCCGTGGTCTGGCTAACCTGCAGGCTCATATCGAGAGCGCCAAGCTCTACAACCGCCCCGTGACGGTGGCTATCAATCTGTTCGAGGCCTTCGACACCGAGGAGGAAATTGCCGCTGTGAAGGAACTCTGCGCTCAGATGGGTGTGGGTTGCGCTGTGGCCAATGTCTTCGGTAAGGGTGGTGCCGGTGCTCAGGAGCTGGCCGCCATCGTGGCTGAGAGCATGGAGGGCGCTGCCCCCGAGCCCTTCAAGTGCCTGTACGAGCTCGACATTCCCGTGGAGGAGCGCATGGCTACCATCGCCCGCAAGATTTACGGTGCCGATGGCGTGGTGCTCACCAAGGCCGCTCAGAAGAAGCTGGCTCTCATGGCTGCCAACGGTCTGACAGACCTGCCCATCTGCATGGCCAAGACCCAGAACTCGCTGTCCGACAACGCCACGCTGCCCGGTCGCCCCACCGGATTTACTATCACCGTGCGCGACTTCGAGATTGCCAACGGTGCCGGTTTCCTGGTTGCCCTCTGCGGCGATATCATGCGCATGCCCGCTCTGCCCAAGGTGCCCTCCGCCTGTGCCATTAAGGTGGACGCCGACGGCAACATCTCCGGCATGAAGGGTTGATAGACCTTTCACACACAAAAAAAGTCCCGGCAGTTTTTCTGCCGGGACTTTTTTTGTAGGTACGAGGGACGAATTCCGAGGGACGAATTTTCAATTTCCGCGCGCCAATATTTTGGGCATCTCGAAAAACTCGACAAAGAGCAATTTGTGGATATACGAGTTACAAGTTGCGATAGACATGTTTACATGTTCCGCGGCTTGCACTGCAAGGTAGCCGAGCTTAGCCATGGCAACGGCCCGCGCTTTAAGGCGCGGCCTGCCACGGCGTCCCGGGTGGGCTATCAACGAGAAGCCCCCCAGACGCAGACGAAGCCGGGAGCGTGAACGGTGTAATTGAACATGCTGCTTGTGGCGTAGCCGCCATGCTCCTTAACTTGTCTATCCACAATTACTCTTTTCCTGATTGTTCCAACGCATTCATGCTTGTCTTTCTGATTGGAGTTTGCTATTGTCTGAAATATGGAAAAGAAGAATGGGAAATATCGCTTTTTAGTTGTTGCTGCATTGGTCGGGGCAATGGTGCCGGCTATCAATTCTGTTTTTAATGATCGTGATGTGGTGCCGGAAAATGTGGTGGCTCTGAGTGATGATTTGCCCGAGGTGGATCAAAAGTTCATTTTGCAGAATATGGCCCCTTTCATGCGGGAGTATGCTGAAAGAGGTCAGAAAATCAGCAAGAGACAAATGCGCCGTATTCGCAGGAAGGCTGCAGCCGGCGATTTGGGGGCTCAGCGAGAACTGGCTTCGTGTTATTTGATGGGAATCGGTTGTTCGCAGGATGTCAGGTTGGGCATTCGCTGGTTTAAGCACGCCGCAGACAAGGGGGATACGCTTTCCTGCTTTATGATGGGGTGTCTTGCCGTGGGGGGCGCATTCGGAACGGAATGGGAAGGCAAGGGGGTGGAATGGATTTCTTCTGCGGCTGAATCGGGCAATGCTGTGGCGCAGTACATGCTGAGTGTAATTTATTCCGCCGGGGCAGTTGTTACCTACAATGAGGAGGAATCGAAAAAATGGTACGATAGGGCCATGGCCCAGAATAGCCCGGAGCTGAAGAAACAGTTCGAGAGTTTCCGCAGAACGGTGGATAGCAGGAGCAAGTTGGGTGACCCGCACATGATGTTCCTGATGGGGGTGATGAAAACTACCGGATATTGCGAATCCGAAATCAATGAGCCCGAGGGTGTGGATTGGTATCGCAAAGCCGCAGCTATGGGGCACGATGTGGCCTGGCTGCGACTGGGGGAGTGCTATGAGTGCGGTGTTGGCGTCGCGGCAGATGCCGTGGAGGCTGCCAGATGCTACCGAAAAGCCGCCGAGCTGGGGAATATCGAGGCTCATCAGCGAATCGAGCCCCGGAACTGAGGGCTCGAGTGGCGTAGTGGCGGATAAAGAGAATTTGTCTATACTTTCCCCCAACAATCTCCAATTTGCCGGCCTACAAAAATCCCCTTGGCAACTTACATTACCAAGGGGGCTATATAGCGCGCCGTGTGGTTGGCGCAAAAGGGGCTTAATCAGAGTTCGAGGGTGGCGGGGGCTCCTGCCGGGGGCATGGGGCGATGGCCGCGCTTGCCTTTGGGGCGGCGGTGTTCATGGCGCTGTTTTTTGGCGGCCTCTTTTTCCTCGTCGCTCAGCTTTCCGTCTTTGTCGGTGTCAAACTTTTCCATGAAGTTCTTGCGGAACTCCTCACGGCGCTCCTGGCGTTTCTCATTGCGCTCTTCACGGATTTTTTTGACGGAGGCTTTCATTTCGTTGCGCTCCTGCTCATCAAGCTTGCCGTCCTTGTTAGCGTCGAACTTTTCGAGCATACGCTGATGCATGTCAGGGCGGCCCTTGCGGTCGGGCATTTGTCCACGGGCTCCCCAGTGAGGAGGGCGCTGGGCAGGATTGGGCTGCGGCTGCACATCCTGTTGTGCCAGGGCAGGAAGAGCGGCGATAAGCGCCACGATAAGTGTATTCTTCGTAAGCATATTGTGAGTGTGTTCTATATTATCGGGCGCTTAACGCCCCTCACTTATAAGAACGGATTTCGTTGCTGTTTTCTACAGCGAAAATTAACTTTTTTTGCAGATTATCAGTCTGTAACGACTTGTGCTAAAAAAAGAGGAGGAACTCCGGGTGGAGTTCCTCCATGAAATACTTACTGAAGTCAGGGCTTATTTGCCGCAGGCGCAGTTGCACTTGCGACCCTCGGGACGGAAGCCGCGGAACTGGGGAGCCATGGGGCGACGACCCTCGCGGTTCATACCGCACTTGGGAGCCTCGGGGCGCTGACCATGGAAACCATGACCCTTGTGATGACGCTTGCCGTGGAACTTGTGGCCCTTGCCCTCACCACGCTTGCCGTGGAAACCGTGGCCCTTGTGATGGCGCTTGCCGTGGAACTTGTGACCCTTGCGCTCACCACGCTTGCCGTCGAACTTGTGGCCCTTGCGCTGACCGCGCTTCTGGAAAGCAGCCTTTACAGCTTTCTGCTCTTCCTCGTCAATCTTGCCATCCTTGTTGGCGTCGAACTTGTTCATGAACTCGGCCTTGAAGTGCTCCTTCACGGCCTTCTTCTCATTGTCGTCAATCTTGCCATCCTTGTCGGCATCGAACTTGGCCATGAAGGCAGCCTTGCGGGCCTCCATAGCGGCCTTGCGATCCTTCTTGGGAGCGGCCTGAGGTGCGGGGGCAACGGGAGCTGCGGGAACGGCCTGAGGTGCAGGAGCCGGAGCGGGAGCTGCCTGCGGCTGAGCCTCCTGAGCGAAGACCGGCAGAGCGGCTACGAGGGCGATGATGAGTGATTTCTTCATAATCTGATTTTTGTTTGCAGTTAAGAGTTTTTTGAGCCTTGCGGGCTGCTTACATGGGGTAGAACGTAACATGCTACAAAAAATCTACAGAAAAAAATAAAAAAAACACTAACAGAAATGAAAGTGTGTTGTTATTTTTGGGGGTGTAAAAGGACGAAATAAAATGAGGGAAAGTACCATACGACCCACTATGTCTGGCATGAGCTCACTTGGCGCTTGTCATCGGGGAAAACTGAGAGTATGATAGGGGGCAGACATGAATACATACAAGATTGCAGTTCTGGCGGGTGACGGTATCGGTCCCGAGGTTATGGAGCAGGCTTTGCGCGTGCTGGATGCCGTTGAGGCGAAGTTCGGTTTTACCACTGAGCGTAGCGCCTGCTATGTGGGTGGTGCAGGTATTGATAACTGCGGCAAGGCGTTGCCGGCCGAGACTCTGGCAGCCTGCGAGGCGGCCGATGCCATATTGTTCGGCTCTGTCGGTGGGCCGAAGTGGGATACGCTGCCGCCCGATGAACGCCCCGAGCGCGGTGCGCTGCTGCCCCTGCGCCGTCATTTCAAGCTGTATGCCAACCTTCGCCCCGGTATCTGCCTGCCTGAGCTGGTGGATGCCTCGCCCATCAAGAACAGCATCATCCCGCAGGGCTTCGATATTCTTTGCGTGCGTGAACTTACCGGCGGTATGTACTTCGGCGAGCCCAAGTTCTATGGTGAGCGCGATGGCGAGACCGTGGCTCTCGATACCCTGTTCTACAAGAAGAGCGAGGTGGAGCGCATCGCTCACGTGGCATTCGAGGCTGCCCGCGGTCGCAGTGGACGCCTGTGCAGCGTGGACAAGGCAAACGTGCTGGCATCCTCGGTCATGTGGCGCGAGGTGATGAATGAGATTGCTCCGCAGTACCCCGATGTACAGCTCACCCACATGTATGTGGACAACGCCGCCATGCAGCTGGTGCGCAACCCCAACCAGTTCGACGTGATGGTGACAGAGAACACCTTCGGCGATATTCTGACCGATGAGATGGCTATCGTGTGCGGTTCTCTGGGTATGCTGCCCAGCGCATCCCTCTGCAAGAACGGCGAGAGCACCTTCGGTCTGTACGAGCCCTCCGGCGGTTCGGCTCCCGATATCGCAGGGCAGGGCATTGCCAACCCGATTGCACAGATTCTTTCCATGGCCATGATGCTGCGCTACTCCTGCCACGAGGCCGCTGCTGCCGATGCCGTGGAGGCCGCTGTGCGCTCCGTCATTGCTGCCGGCTACCGTACCGGCGACCTGAGCACCGGCGCCGAGGGCGAAATCCGTGTGGGTACCGCCGGCATGGGCGATGCCATTATCGCCGCCATCTGATAACGCTTTCAGAAATAGCAGGAAGGGCAATCCGGGTACCGGGTTGGCCTTCTTACATTTTACTTTACACGTCGGAACAATCGGGAAAAGGGCAATTTGTCGAGGCGAATGGCGAACCGAAGGTGAGCGGAATTTAATAAGCCCGCACTTGTGCGGGCGGCAGAGCATTAGCCCAAGGTGGAGCCGAAGGCGAAACCCTGGGAAAAGGCGAAAAAATAATCAAAGCCCCGCAGAAGTGCGGGGCGACGGAAAAGCGAGTTACAACCGCATGAGGTTATTTATGACCGGCTCCTGCTCTTTTGGTTCAAGACCCGTGCATTTCTAAGCAAAACTCCTCCGTCACCCCGCAAGTCTGCGGGGTTCATATTTCTTTTTTTATCCAAGTCGGATCTAGCCATGTCGTTCTGTGAGCCAAGGAGTTGGTAAGACCCATTGTCTTCCTAAGACCGCTTGGCCTCCGACTTTGCTCTTTTGGTTCAAGCCCCGTGCATTTCTAAGCAAAACTCCTCCGTCACCCCGCAAGTCTGCGGGGTTCATATTTCTTTTTTTATCCCTACCACAGGTTCCGTTCGCGATGCTCACTACACCTGTGGCTACTTCTCTGTCGCCCGCTGAGCGGGCTTAAAAAGTGAGGCTCCCGTCTTCGCCAAGCTGGGGCGTGAACAGTGACTCCTGCCACGCTGGTTGCGGCGCAGCCGCCTAGCTCAACAATTGTCTATCTTAATTTAACTCGTCTATCTTTCCCCGGCAAACTCCAATTTTCCTGTCAAAATAGGTCTAAACCTCTAATAGTTCCAACGCGTTTACAATCTACAAAGTATAGAGATTGGCGGCTGAGCCGCGGGCAGCTGGCTTAAGCTACAGTTCTCACCCCTCGGCCGTAAGCCGAGGACGGCGGCAAGTGAGATGTTCAGGCTTCGCTTTTTTTCGCAAGCGTAAGCCTGCATACTCAAAACCTTGCAATGAGCCGGGCATCAGATGTCCAGCTTCAGCGCAGGCCCTCCGATATTCTGCGTGCCAGAAAACGTATGATGACATGCAGCACCATCAATACTGCGAACAGACCTAAAGCACCGGCACTACACAAATCAGCCGGACTTCTGCCGCAAACGGCCCCCAAAACAGGCAGTGGCAAGAGCGCCACAATGCTCATCGTATAGCTAAGCCACTTCCTGCGGGAAATACCGGCCACAACAGATGCGATAAGTAATGTTCCGAAAAGGAATAAACCAAGGAGAGGGAGCATAATATTCTAATCTTATCACTACTCCGAAAAATCAACTACGGGAGCGTGTTTTCTTAACAATTTCCCGAACCTCTTTGTACAATGAATCGATACGCGCAGCCAGAGGTGCCGAAGGCGTCACCTGACCGGCAAGCCACTTTATAACACGACTTTCCGCGGTGGATAGTTGTTTACTGAGCGCCGCGGTATCCCATTGGGTATACTTCTGAATATAACGGAGCTTATCCAGAGGAGTTTTGGGGCTACGGGGAGATTTTTTATCGGACTTGCCGGTAACGCCCGGCTCTTTGGGGGCACGTGTACGCCCGGCTTTGGCTTTTTCTTTTGGCACTTGCGGCTCAGGCTCTTCCCACAGAGCAGAGTCCACCAGTTCCACCCCGAAGAGAGCGCCCAAATCCATATCTCCCAATTCGGAGACAGAAGCCTGCGACAAAACGGCATCTGCCTGAGAAGTCAGCGCCGTGGAGTCCAGACCGCGCAGGGTAAAAAGAAGCTCCGGCTGCACATCCAGACGATTCCCCACACCGAATAACACGGCGGCCTGGTGCTTGCAGAAATCGGCAAAATCGGGACAACTGCAGCTGCGTTTTACCTCTTTCACCCGGGGAAAAAGCCCATCACGCGGATCAGTAAGAGCAGACATGAGAGCCGCCGGAAGCTTACCCTGCAACAAATCCAGCAGTTCCAGCGACTCCACCTCACGAAACAGGGCTTCAATCTTCTCCTTACGCGCCCCGCTCAGGCAGTCAATCTCCATTCGAACCTTGTACGGCTTGGATGAGGAGCCCTTCACCGTGGCTGTAATCAGCTCTTTTTCGATATGAAGGTCTATCACAGCCCCGCTGCGTACGTATGAGCGCCCTCGGGGTATTCGGTTGGAATAATCGGAAAATGTCTCGAGGTGTTTACACCAGGCTTTTCCCCAAACTGAACGAGCGATTTGCGTACCTTCTATCACAACGGGCGATAAATCCGCGTGCTTTTTCTTCAGCTTGTCGATTGTTTTCTTCGACTGCGCCCGGCGTTCGGCTACAGAAACATACCGAGGGAAACCATAGGAATCGTACATCATGATTCAGCGGGGATGGAGTTCTGAGCGAAGGAAACGAAGTTCATCAACTCCTCATTGCTCATTTCAGTCAACAACTTCTCTGCGCCATCAGCCAGCAAGGAGTCTGCCATATTCTGTTTACTCTCGATAATGGAGTCTATCTTCTCCTCGAGTGTACCGGTACATATAAACTTATGGATAAGCACATTCCGACGCTGGCCTATTCGATAAGCGCGATCGCTTGCCTGATTTTCCACAGCGGGGTTCCACCAGCGGTCAAAATGCACCACATGATTGGCAGCTGTAAGGTTCAGGCCCGTACCGCCGGCTTTCAGCGAAATCACAAAGAAGGGCGGGCCGCTTTCCTTCTGAAATTGTTCTACCAGCTCGGCACGTTTCTTCACCGGTGTACCACCGTGAAGGATGAGCCCCCGACGGCCGAAGCATTCAGCCAGAAAATCATGCAGCGGTTCACACATCTCACGGTACTGAGTGAAAACCAGCATCTTCTCCTGTCGGGAGGCCACCATCTCAACCAGCTCAGCCAGACGTGCAAACTTACCCGAGGACTTGCCATCGTATGTTCCGGTACCGGAGAACTGAGCCGGGTGATTACATATTTGTTTGAAGCGTGACAAGTAGGCCAGCACAAGCCCCTTGCGCTTAATTGCCGGCAAACTATCGTCCTCGAGGTCCTTGCGCAATTGCTCAACGCAGCGGGTGTACAAAGAAACCTGACGTGTTGTCAGCGAGCAGAAAAGCTTAAGCTCCGATTTGTCGGGCAGGTCTGCTATGATGCGACGGTCAGATTTAAGACGCCGCAAAATGAATGGCGAAGTAAGCTTACGCAGCGGTGCATAATGGGTTCCCAATGAGCGCACAAAATCACGGAATCGGGCATGTTTACCCAACAGACCGGGATTGATAAAATCGAAAATGCTCCACAAATCCCCCATATTATTCTCCACCGGAGTACCGGTAAGAGCTATGCGCCTGGGTGATTTCAGTGAGCGCAACGCCTTGCTGCGGGCACTCGCGGCATTCTTAATGGCCTGAGCCTCATCTGCAATCACTGCGGCAAATTCTATCTGTTGCAGAATATTCAGGCGGGTAAGCATGCCATAGGTCGTCAGTACCAGGTCATACGATTTCAGCACCTCGCCATCGCCGTTTTTCAGCAAATCCTGCTCACGAGGCTCCATGACAGAGGCATGCAACACGCCCACTCGCAGCCCCGGGGTAAACCGAGCGGCCTCTGCCTGCCAGTTGCGAATCAGGGTGGCCGGCACTACCAACAGCGCCGGGGCTTCATTGAGCACGCCACACTCCTTCCACAACGCAAGCACACTGAGTGTCTGCAGGGTTTTGCCCAGGCCCATATCATCTGCCAGACAAACACCGGCGCCCATATTCATGACACGGTACATATAACGCACACCGTCCAGCTGATAAGGTCGCAGAATTGCCCCCAAGCCGAACGGAAGCTCAGGCAGCGCTATCGTGCCGGAATCGCCCGGGTGCAACAGCTCCATGAGCGATTGACCGCAGGAGTATTCCACCTCATCGCCGGCGGCGGGCAGCAGGCTCTGCCCCTCGGGTATGCCTGCCAGCAGGCGCAGCCCCTGTATCATGGTAAGCCCATGTTGTTCGGATGCCTTCTCGGCTGCCTGCCACTGAGATAACAACTCCTGCACATGCTCACGATCGGCCACGACCCACTCCCCTCGCAGCTGCACCAGAGAGCCCTCTGCGTGCAGCAGGGCTTGCAGTTCCTCGCGGCTAATCGGTGTATCGCCCAATGCGGCATGAACAGAAAAATCGAGCAAAGTGGCAGCCCCCATCCGCACGCCACCGGGTGCATCCATCGAAATAACCAACTTGGGCCGCAGGGGCTTATTCTTCCATATATTGAACACCCTCACCTGAATACCGGCCTGCTGATAGAGCTGTTGCTCCTGCAGGAATCGGAATGCCTCTGCCGGAGAGAAAGCACAGGCACGGAAAATGCGCTGAGAGCGCAATAGCAGCGCCATGAAGGGACATGTGTCTGTCAATTTCTCCAGTGGAGCTACCAGCCGGCTAAAGGCTGACTGATTCTCTTTCCTGAACTTAAGTGCGGCAGCCAGGGGCCAGTGCTGTTCCTGCCTGTCAGGGGTGGTATCAAGGTATGTAGCCATGAAGGCAAACGGCAACTTCTGAGAATCCGCCACCTTATTTTCGGTAAGGTGGAAGATAATCTTGCCCCAGTGTTCCCAGTCAGGATGGAGATTGCGGACACATTCAGCCAGGGTCTGTTGATGATTCTGCCACAGTTTTTCGCGCAAAGCCCCGTAGAGCTTAGCCATCATTCCGGCGACCACCCGCTCACTCCAGTACTCACCACCCACAATCGGGGGTAAATCATTGCTGATGTCTGCAACGTCTACATCGGGAGTGTTCTCCGGCAGAGCCGTCACCCGCTTCGCTCCGTAATTGTCCAACCATTGACGGATGGCGCGTACACACAAGCTCCGCAGGTACTCCATGGAAGGCGTCAAATCTGCAGCCTCGGCTCCCACCAGTCCGAGCAAAGCAGCACCACCCAGCGGGGGCCTTTCGACATCATCCGGAAATTGACAAAACAACTCCCCCGAGGGAGAAACCAATAGTTCTCCCCGGTAATTTGACAAAGATTTCATACTGTATCTTTCGTTGTCCACCAACAATGCGCACCTATTCTAGCAGATATACCACTACATGAAAACTCAAAATCACGCCCTCCTCTTTTTTCTCGCACCGCTCCACAATCAAAAGAGAGAGAGAGACATACAAAAAAAATCAGAAAATTAGCATTGCATTCATCCCGAAACCTGCTAAACTTACCCCTGAGTTTACCATGTGATTAAAGTACCGTGATACTGCACATCGATGAATTCTGAAGTATATATTCACATTCATAACCAACACACTACAAAAATTCATGATTATCGGAGCAATTATAGGAGATATCGTCGGCTCCCGATTCGAATGGCTCAACATAAAATCGAAGGAGTTTACGTTCTGGCGGAAGCGCTGCAAGTACACAGATGACACCGTGATGACCTTGGCCATTGCAGAGGCCCTGATGAACGCCAATGAAACATATTCCGATTTATCGGAATGTGCCGTTCAATCCATGCACCGTATGGGGCGGGAGTTTTGGACTGCCGGATACGGTGGTCTGTTCAGGAGCTGGTTGAAATCTGACAATCCCCAACCGTACGGCAGTTTCGGGAATGGTTCGGCCATGCGTGTAAGTCCCTGTGCCTACGTTGCCAAATCCCCGGAGCAAGTGAAGGAACTTTCCTATGCCGTAACGGCCGTCACCCACGACCACGAAGAAGGGATTAAAGGTGCCGAGGCTGTTGCGATGGCAACCTATCTGGCCAAAAACGGTAGCTCCATGCAGGAAATCCGCCAATGTATCGAGGAGAACTACTACACGCTGGACTTCACCTTGGACGGCATTCGCAATGATTACAAGTTCAATGCCACCTGTCAGGGGAGTGTACCGCAGGCTCTGCAGGCCTTCTTTGAATCGAACAGCTTTGAGGATGCCATTCGTAACGCTATTTCCATTGGTGGCGATTCCGATACCATTGCAGCCATCTGCGGTTCCGTGGCAGGCCCATTCTATTCCGTCCCCGCTGCACATCGCGATACGGCAATGAGCTACTTACCGCCGCAGTTGCAGAGCATCATCTCCCGCTTCAATGAAAAATACGGTAACTGAATCAACATAAAGGATTCCCTGAGCGACATAACATCCTATGTTGCTCAGGGTGCTTGAGCTGCGAGCTGCCATCCGTTATAATGCCAAACGATATCATCCCATTCCCCGCCATGAACCAAATCTCTTCCCTTCTATTACTGTTGGCAAGCCTGTGCTCGCTGGGGCTGAGCTCTTGCGTATCTACCGATCTTCCAATTGCCCTCAACAGCATTGGTCGCGAATACGCCGTCATTGCCCGGGAAAATTATAAGCCTCGACAGATGCCGGAGATATACAGACTGGGTGACAGCTACTACATGAAGCTCGATTTGAAGTACCTGCCCACCGAGTTCGGGCTGTTAACTTGGAATTCCCTGTACAACAGCGAGTCCGTCTTCACTTTCAATAAAAGGACACAGCAGCTTTATGACTCGGCCCCGGTAGAAACCCACATGGTGTTACTGTCGGACAACGGAAAGAAAGAACTGCTGGGGATAGATGCCGAGGCTGTTACCCCAACCACCGCGAATATGATACCGGTCGCGGAGTTTGATTTTGCTCAAGCGACACGCTGCACGCCCAAACAGCTCACCGGCATGGATCCGAGAAGCATGCTTTCGAGCTATGGCTATCTGGAGCTCGAACCTCGGTGCTCACCCCTGAATATTGCACTGAAACCGCTTTCCTGGGCCTCGTGGGCGGTGGAAATTCCTTTCGTTATCGCCACCAACACCGTCATCTGGGGCGTAGCCCTGCCGACCAATCAGATTATGGCGGCAGCTCAACAGCAACAGACCCCGGCACAGAACGAGGACAACGAAGAGGAATGAGCGTTGGAACAATTGTGGTGGAATATGGCGAACCCAAGGTGAGCGGAATTCAAAAGCCCGAGGTACGAGGGCGGTAGCTCACTAGGCAGGGGCGTAAGCCCCTGCAACGAGTACAAAAAGTACATGAGCCCTGAAGGGCGGCAGAACCGGCGCGTAATGAAATTGCCGCGGTATTTATGCCAACCTCCC
>JAZSEM010000082.1:0-7291 GCA_045531695.1 Akkermansia sp. | reverse complement strand
AGCTTAGGACTTGTAACGCAAACGCTTCTTGTGGCGGTTCTGGCGCATGCGCTTGCTGCGCTTGTGCTTGTTGATCTTAGCCTTACGTCTCTTCTTAAGCGATCCCATAATTGTTTATGATTTCGTTTGTTGTTTCTCTTTTGGGAGAGGTTTCTCTGCATGCTCCGTGGCGTGCAGGTGAGTGATGAAGAAGCTCACCTGTTCGGGGCGGCGCATGAGCGGGCGGCCTTTCGGTGCTGCCCGGTCGGCATGTCTGCCATAACGGGAAGATATGGAACTATTTTTTGATGAAAAAGTCAAGCCGAAAGCGCATTGTGAACACACTTTTTCAGAAATTCAGGCCTTTACGCGTGTTCTGAACCACCTGCGTAGCTCGGGTAGTACATCGTCCTCAGGGGATATGTGAACTTCGGGGTGAGCAGTCAGCCAGTCCAATACTTCTCTGTGTGCACCGGAAGGAACGGCACACCAAGCGGCGGGGTACATGAGGAAGGCATCGAGGTCGTTCTGCCCATCTCCCATGATAAACATATTTTCTTCGCGCACTTGCCAAGCCTGCCGAACCTGTTCCAGAGCGGTGCCTTTAGTGTATCGGTCGTCCGCAAATCGCATGTAGCGTCCGGCGCGCTGAATGGTGTGCCCCTCTGCCACCAGTGGTAGAAGGTGCGGAATAATGGCGTCCATCGTCGGGCTGTCGAGCGCTTCGATGGAGAGTGGGTCGTCGGCTGCCGATTCCCACTGCAGGTGCGGGTGGGTTTGTCGAAGTTGAGCCAGAAGGCTGTGCAGTCGGGGGCTCAGGGCGGCTCTTAATTCAGAATTGTGACGGTGGCAGAGCTCGTTGTGCTCCAGAGCAGGGTAGAGCCGACCGTCTGCACCGGCTTGATATACATAGCGTTCACAGGTACAGAGAAAGTCAGGCAGCACAGGACTGCATGGCAGTATGTCCTGCAGTAGGTAATTCAGAGATCGCCCTGTGTTGATTCCCCAGCGTACGCCGTGCGTACGCCATGCGGCCATCTGCTCGAAAAACTCAGCAGAAATCGGTGCTCCACTTGTTTGCTGCAGGGTGCCGTCGTAGTCCAGTGATACGAGCCAACGGCAATCGCCGGTAAAAGGGGCAGCAAGGCCGGGTGGAATGCTGCCCTCTGTTATGGTAGCAGGTATCATCTGGAGCGTCTGCGTCCGTTGGTGTTCCTGCGTGGCTTTTTATTTTGCTGCGGGCTTGCCTTTGGCTTATTGGCCGGTTTAGCCTTCTGTTCCGGGGCGAGGTTGGCCGACGCGGAGGGGTAGGTTTTGGGTATCACAACACCGGACGCAAGCTGAGCTCCCAGTTTGGTGTTCAGGTCAACCTTGTAGGTGTGTTTTTCGCAGCCCTCGGGCAGTGCTTCTTCGGGGGTACGCATGTGGATTTCCACGCGGCGGTTAAGAGCCTGTTGTTCACGGTCGCCCTTTTTGTCTGCCAAGGGTGTGTTGTCGGCGCATGCTCGTATGTAGACGTTATCCGTCGGGATTTTGTTCTTGCTGAGCCAGTCGCGCACTGCTGCTGCACGCTGCATGGAGAGCAGGGCGTTGTAGGAATCTCCACCTATACTGTCGGTGTGACCCTCAATGATGAAACGGGTTTGGGGATTTTTCTGGATGAGCGCCGCGAGCTGCAGCATGGTGATACGAGCCGCGCTCTTGAGCTTGCATTCATTGAAACCGAAGAGCAGGTCTGAGCCCAGTCGCGCTACGCCGGAGGACGCACCGAGGTTGCTCTCGCCAATGAGTTGCTCTAACGTGCGGGTGTCACCGGGCAGGTCGGTATTCATGCCTTCCTTTGCCGTGGAGGAAAGGTCGGACATTGCCGTGCCTTCTGCTCCGGGAATTTCCTCGAGCTGGGCCGTGGCATTCACCATCACCTCATTACTGTTAATGGGGGTTGGCTCCGGCATGGCTAGGGTTTCAGCAGAGAATGCCTGGGCTGCTAATAAATCCTCTGTGATTTCGCCCGGCTTGAGTTCTTCTGACTCGACCGGTGACTGTACGCCGGCTGTGGGTTCCGGTACAGATAAGTCTGTCGGTCCCGGAGCCAGAATGAGTTTTTCCACATTGGCGTCCAGGATGTCTGTGATTTCTTCCGGCTCGTGTATTGTTACGATTTCCGGTTTGGCGTTCGGGTCTTCAATGATTTGCTTGTCGTCAGCCTTTTCTGCTTTTTCTTCCGGTGCTTTGCGAACAATAACACGCTCGCGGTTGTCCTGCACTTTGGGCTTGCTGTTGATGACTCGCATCTCAAACGTGATGATGGAAGGCACATAGTGATACAGTACAGCGTAAACGACAACGGAGGCGAGAGCAGCCCCCAGAGCAATGGGCAACATGGAGCGCTGGCGGGTGAGCTCGTAGCCATTGCGCTTGCGGTTACCGTTGGTTTTTCGGCCTGTGCTGCGCACGGTGCTATACTTATCTGAAAGTGGTGAGGATGATGAAAACATGGTAACTGTCAGAGTTGACTGTCAGAGGTTAAAAGCGGTCGGGCCGGCACGTGGACATGTGGTGTATCAAGTGCGGTAACAAAGGTGTCGTTCAGCCAGTGTACAATAGCTGTTGAGGTGTTGTCTTCATCTGTCAGAAGTCGAGCCTCAATATTGGTGGCTCTTCTCTTTGTGTTTTTATCGGGACAGATGTTGCGGGTGAGAGCGTGCGGCGCGTCTGTGTGGTTGCGCAGAGTCCAGAGCTCGCGACAATCGCAGGGTAACTGGCGGAAGATGGTTACGGCGTCCTCGAGTGTACAAATGGGGTTGTCCTGAACCAAATTGACAATGAGGACCGGGAGATTTCGGTCAAGCTTTGCGGCACTTTCCACCGGTGCGACGTCAAAACACTCGAAACCCACGCTGCTGTTAAGGCGTAAATCCATGAGCCACAGTGTAGCGTGGGTAAGCGGAGAGTCGGGCATGGTTCGGGTAAGTGACTCCCTGAGCGATGCGTATGAGTCAATGGAAATGAGTCCTTGTATGCGGGGATCTGTTGCAGCCGCCTGCAACATGAGCCCGGCTCCGTAGCCTTGCCCTACTCCCACAATGACAGGGGTGTCTTTGTGGCTGAGCTTTATCAGTTCATTGATGAGCAGGGGAACATCTGCACTTTCTCTCAGTCCGTGAGTACAGTAGCGCCTGCGATTGTCCTTGCCTCGGGGCTCCCAGAGTACACAGGTTATGCCTGCTGCTGTGAGGGTCTCCGCCAGTGGTATGGCTGAGCGGATTCCGTGGTCCCAGTCAACACAGATGAGGGCGTAATCAATAGCCCCGAGTTTGTCTGCTTTGTTGACGGCTAAGTCACCGACAATACTCAGCTGTCGGGATGACTCTTCGCCGTCTTTTTCAGCGATGACTGCCAGCATTTCGCCCCCATCCCAACCGGTGAATGTAAATTGCTGGAGTTTTATGCCGAGTGTTTTCTGTGGGATTGTTGAATAGCCGGCGTATGATTTGTTGATGGGTTCCAGCACCGGTTCAGTCATATCGGCTATGTAGTTCCACAGGAACGCGCCCCACACTACCAGAGCCGGTAGTATGGTAAGAAGCAACAGTAAACGCATGGCGCGGAAAAACTTCATTGGAACCGTAGCTATTATAGCAATTTCGACGTCATGCTGCAATGCAAAATCCTGTCAATTTTACATCAGCTCACGCAAAGGGAAAAAAGCCAGGAAAGCGTTTCTGCTAATTTGCCGGCACAGGTAAGGAAGTCCTGACAATAGCCACGAAGGCTGATGAAATTGAAGAATCTCAAAAGTAAGATAAGCCCGGCGATATTGGAAATGATGACAATGAGTAGCGAGAAGGTGATGCCGTTCTCAAGAATATCGGGTTGCTCTCTCGGTATGACCCAGATTGTCCAGTAGATGTGGAAGCACCACCAGAACCCGACTCCCCCGAAGAACCAGGGGGTAATGCTATCCTCGGGCATGAAGAGCCCGACAGCCCAAGCCAGCAGTACCCATACCAGCATCCACAGTGGCACGAAGTAGGGAGCGAGAGCAATGTAGGTGTTGTCCTTATCGGTCTCGATGTAGCCCCCATTCAAGTCAACGCTTACTGAGCTGATTTTTCCGAAACAGGTCAGGGCTGCCAGTGCGTGGGTGAGTTCGTGTCCCAGCACGTAAAAATACACCAGAATAGGCGTGGCAAATTGGGCGATAATGAGTGCGACAAAGGTGAACATGCCCAGCAGAGAGAAGTAAATGGGCTCGCTGAGCCAGAATCCTACATCGGCTGCAGTTGTGGGCAGCGCATGGTATATCTGCAGGGCCAGAGCATACACCATAGTTATGGAGAGCGGTAGCAACAGCAATATGGCGATAAGCAGGCGTATGATGCGCTTGGGACCACAGATTGGGACAATTTGGATGGCGTTTTCATCATACTCCTCATCTACAGTGTGTTCCGGCGAGTAGGTTACACTTACACTGTGGCGCCAGAGTGCACCGTATGACGTAGCATTCTCGAGCTGGTTGAGGCGCCTATGAGCATGTTGCCACATGTTCATAGGCTGCGGCTCAATGGGCTTTGCAGTCGTGTCGACACGCCAATCACCGAACTCCCTCTTTCCGAAAGAGGAGGGTGTAGGAGGGGTGGCTGAACTCTGGCGTCGTTGGGTCATGGGGTTGCAGGCGGTGCGGCCGCCGGGCGGATATCCTGAATTGACATGGAGACTGTGGTGCGCCCGCGCCATACGTTGCGGTCAATAGTGAACGCTATATCCCAAGGAGGGTCGGGAAGGCGTACATGGCCACCGTTAAAGTACATTGCATCGCACTCGTATGTGCCCTGGCGAAGACTGAGCTTCAGGTGGTTGCCCTGAAGGTGGCGAGGTGCGTCCGACAGCATGACGTTACGGCTCATGAAGATGGGCTGAGGATTTGAGTTGCCGAAGGGTTCCAGCAGCTCATAGTAATCCAGCAGGTCAAGAGTAAGTTCGCAGAAGTTTACCTCTGCATCGATATTCAGTCGTGGCTTGAGTTGTTCTTCGGAGCTGTTGTTGCACACGAAAGCATCGAAGGCCTCGCGGAAGCTGTCTATCATTTCCTCTCGTATGACCAGACCGGCAGCCATCTCGTGACCTCCGCCGGAGACGAGAGTGTCGGCACAGGCGTGTATGGCTTTCACCAGAGATATGCCGGGTACTGAGCGGCCCGAGCCTTTGCCCAGTCCGTTTTCGTCGAGCGAAATGATGAAGGTGGGCTTGTGGTAGCGACGCATGAGCAGGGATGCAACGATGCCCACCACGCCCGGGTGCCATGTGCGTGACCCCAGTACGATAACTCTATCACGGGTAGGGGAGAAATCGGCTGCTTCGAGCATGGCTGTTGCCTCTGCACGTATTTTTTCCTCTTCCTGTTGGCGAGCTCGGTTGTGAGCTTCCAGGCAATGAGCCAGTTGAACTGCTCGGTCGCTGTCGCTGGTCATGAGCAGTTCCAGCGCATCACGCGGGGAGTCCATGCGCCCGGCTGCGTTCAGGCGCGGGCCGATGCGGAAGGACACATGGCTGGCGTTCGGTAGAGTTCGCAGGCCGGTGACTTCATTGATGGCCTGTATGCCTATGTTGCCACCTCGCGCCATGACTTTCAGACCGTGGCGTGTGAGTAGGCGGTTTTCTGCTACCAGTGGCACTATATCGGCAACTGTGGCTATGGCTACCACGTCCAGATATTCTTTCAGGTCAAAATCCGGCAAGCGACGGCGCTTGAGCATGGCGTGAGCTAATTTGAATACAACGCCGGCGCTGCAAAGGTAGGTCAGGGGACTATCGGGCTCGAGTTTGGCGTTCACTACAGCCACTGCCGGCGGGCGCCCCAAGGGGCTCGCTTCGTGGTGATCCAGGATGATGACATCGATACCGATGGCGTTAAGGTAGGCAACTTCTGCTACGGAGGATGTGCCACAGTCTACAGTAATCAGCAAATGCGGTTTGCCACCACACTGTTCGATAGCGTGGTTGATGCCGTCATCGCTCAGGCCGTAGCCTTCCTGAGTGCGCACGGGTATAAAGCATGAGGGGCTTAACCCGTATGCTGTCAGAATGGTATGCAGCAGCGTGACGGAACTCACGCCGTCAACATCATAGTCGCCATAGATGCATATCCGCTCGCCGTGATCTACCGCGCGGAAGATGCGCTCAACGGCGGCATCCATCTCCCGCATATCAAAAGGGTCACCTAAATCGGCTAATCGTGGCCGTAGGAATCGTTCCGCCATTTCCCGGCCGCAGATGCCCCTTTGCGACATTATTCTTCGAACCAGCAACGGTAGCTGCCGGTTCAGTTCATCGCCGTAGTCCACACCTCCGTCCGTCGGGCGTAATTCCCAACTGAACTTCGTACTCATGGCATCAATCTACCATGTCGCGCCCCGCTAGTCAAGATGGAATCGTGTTAATCCGGTGCTAAAGTCTCGTTGGGTGGTATATTTCGGTGATTTCAGGGGCTGGGGAAAGAAGAAGGGCACTGCCAATCAGCAGTGCCCCTCGGGTTAAATGTGTGTGTTTGGTTCGGTTTCTTACGCCTTGAGTGTAGCACCCTCCTTGGCGTCAATTGCCTTCTTGGCCAGCTCGAACACTGCCTTGAAAGCCTCGGGATTGGCAACAGCCAGCTCGGCGAGGGACTTGCGGTCCAAATCAACGTTGGCGGCCTTCAGACCCTCCATGAAACGAGAGTATGTCAGACCAAGGGGACGCACGGCGGCGGAGATACGAGCGGTCCACAGACGACGGAATTGACCCTTCCTCTTCTTGCGGTCGCGGTACTCATACTGCCATGCTTTGTAAACAGCATCCTTAGCGTAGCGGAAGAGCTTGCTGCGGAAACCGCGGAAGCCCTTGGCGCGGAGCAGGATGCGCTTGCGGCGGGCGCGAGAAGCCGGCCCATTTGTAGCACGTGCCATATTTTTGTATCTTGTCTATTGTGAGCGGACTGTTCTTCCTCACCTCCCTGCAGTCTCGTCCGTTCTATCCGCGGCGAAAAATACGCCGGGCAGGCTGCATGAAGGCCGCCCGATTTGCGGGCGGGGCTGGCTTGTGGCCATGTTCCTCGGCTTAAGCGAAGGGCATGTTCTGCTTAACGGCCCAAACCTGGGTGGCGTCCACCAGAGCGGGTTTGCCCAGAGCGCGCTTGCGCTTGCTGGACTTCTTCTGGAGGATGTGACGCTTACCCTGCTTGCGACGCAGAACCTTGCCCGTGCCGGTCACCTTGAAACGCTTGGCGACAGCCTTACGTGTCTTGTTGATACCACCTTTGCGGGTCATGGTG
>JAZSEM010000127.1:0-15857 GCA_045531695.1 Akkermansia sp. | reverse complement strand
TAAGGCGCGGAATTCATAAATTCGTCCCTCGGAATTCGTCCCTCGTACTTCTACAAATTTCTCTTTTCTTAATTGTTCCCACTCGGGATTTTATTTTAAGTTCGGCTTCGCCTCACGGTGAAGAACAGGCCTGCGGCCTGTGGTGAAGAACGGCTTCGCCGTTGTGAAGAATGGCCGTTCCGGCCATGGTGAAGAACTCGCCACAGGTGGCGAGTTGATATGTGAAATCCCCCTGCCGGGTTATTCCGCAGCAGGGGGATTCGGATTGAAGTTGGAGCTTTTTAGATATCCCAGGCATCGAGCCATTTGAAGGATACCACGCGGAATCGGCGACCGAATACCTTATTGGCGGCGGTCAGGCCCTTGGCCTTGCGGCCATCGGGTTCGTACTCGCAGGCGGTGGGGTCGTTGGCGGGGTCTACGTAATCCATGGTACGCTGAACCACGGCCTCGCACCAGGCCTGAGCCAGAATGGCCTTGCGGGCGTTGCGCACGCAACCGTAGGCTCGCACGGTGAAAGTGTCATCGCGAACGGTCAGTATGTTGCCGAGGGAGGCAAGTACGTCACTCTGAATGAGGTAACCGGGAGCAGCGGTGTAGATGGAGCCCTCCTCTGCCTCTTTGAACTTGTAGAGGGAACCGCCGGTTGCGGGCTCGGTCGTTTCATCCATGAACATGCTGTTGATGTCCGTGGCATCGATAGCTGCCTGCAGAGCACCCTTCAGAGCGTTGTCCTTGTTGGTGTCGAGACGACGATTGATGAAGTCGGACATGTTGGGGAAGGGGCCGCGCTTCTTCACCTGCTTCACAATCTGAGTGGCGAGCTCACGAATCTTGTCGGAGTCGAGGGAGCGAACCTCACCCCAGGCGGCCAGCATGCCACCATTGCCACGCAGAGAGGAGGACCCCTGCATCATGCTGTAACCACCCAGAGAGTCGATGCTCTTGTCGGCGGTGGAAACCATGAATCGGGAGAAGAGCACCTGACTGTCGGCCTTGCCGGGTTCTACCAGAGCAAGTTTACCGCCGGCATTGGTCACGAGCTTACGCTTGGCCAGCCCCTGCAGAACGGAGGCCCAGGCCTCCACCGAGGTAGAGTTCACATTGAAACCACCGTCAATCATGAGGTACTGGGCAATGTACTTCCAGCCGTCATTATCCATCAGGCGCTTCACCACATCGGCATCCTTGTAGGGAGTGTTGGTCTTCACGTAGCGGGCTACGGGCAGCGGCTCCTCACCACTCAGGAAACGCGTGAGCACATCCTTGGCCTCCATCTTGCCCTTGTTGTTGGGCATGTCGGAAACAGAGGAGCAGAACCAGCGATCCCACAGGGCATCGTTAATCAGCAGACCATGGTCATAGAAATCGCCGAACACCTTCTCGTTGCCCCCGGTCTCGGTGCTGATGTTGGTATCGTGGAAGGCATACACCTCGGTAGCGGGCAGACAGGGGTCGGCAAAGGAGTTGCCGATACCCACACCGGGCACACCGGCCTGGTACTGCATGCGGCGCATAGCAGCCTGCGTAGCATAGTTGGAGTTACCACCGGCATCGTACCAACCGGGCTGCAGTCGCATGCCGGCAAAACCGGCCAGCGAGAACGGGGGGTGCACCGGCAGCTCGAGTACCGATACGTAGGAAACCTGCTCACCATCGCTGGTAATACCCAACACACCGTTGTTGCCGATATTGTCCATCGGGCAGGCATTCATACCGGCACCCACATCGAGAGCGGCGAGCTGGTAGGGGTGGTACTGGCGCTGCTGGTCATCGGGGTTGATAATCATGCTGCCCCAGAAAGCCGGGCTGGAGTGCTGCCAGGACTTGGTGCGGAAATCCTTGCCCTCGAACATACGGGCATCGAGATTGCGGTTGGCAGACTTGGGCACTATACCCAGAGCAGCCACGAAGTAAGGAACTGCGCTATCGCTCTGCGAGCCATCGGCGCTCCAGCGGGCATCGTTGCGGTTCTCATCGCAGAACACTGTGTTCTGTGCGGGGTCGCCGGGGTTGTACCACCCGAGCAGGCCGCGGTGGGCGCTCTGCCCTCGTTTACCGGCACCACCATCGGCGCCACTCGCCTCGGCCATACCATTGTAACCGTTGAACAGCGTGATAGCCTCCTTATGCAGCGGGGCAAACCAGTGACCGTCGGTCGTATGCTGACCACCCTCGTGGCTCAGGCCCAGACGAATGCGGATGTACCACTCACCGTTATCCACCGACTCGCGGCTCTTGTTGGCGTAGAAGTGCGCCTTGTAGCCCGACACGGCACTGGCGTTATACCCCATGGTCCACGGGTTGGAATAGGGCTTGGTGTAACTGTCGGTTGCACGTGCCTGACCTGGGGAGAAGAACAGGATTTCACCCGGCTGGAACTCGATATCGCCCGTTTCGTTGTTGAGCGAGGCCTGGAAGTAGTCACCGTAGTCCAGACCGAAGCCCTTGTCGGAGGCATCCTGACGGAAACCGTAGTTCTGCCATATATATGAGCCACTGTTGGACCAGCCCTGCAACCAGGTGGCCTTGTAGGGGGCAGACTGGGACCAGAGCTGCTGGCCGCGAATCTTCATGGGCACATTATAGGGGTTCCACCACAGGAACATGGGAGCAAAGCACAGGCGCAGGTTATACTTAGCCTGCTCACCTTCCGAACCTTCCACCTGATCCGTCACCAGACCGAAGGTATTCATGAAGGCCAGCATAACCGGGGTACGGGCATAGCCGGCAAAATCGCTCCCCTGATCCATAAGAGAACGAGCCTCATATACTGTACCACTACCGGAAGGAGCCAAATCGTCCAGATTACTGGTAGACGCAGTAGGTTTGCCATGAGGATACCCTGAACCGCTCATACGGGTGTAGCAGTTATCGACATTACCAATCAGGCGTGCCGTGAAGTTCGAGGCATCCTTAGCAGTGCCATCAGGCCAGCAATTGTAATAGGCATACAGGTTCTGCCAGGAACCGATGGGCATGTTCTGCTCGGTACCGCGGGGCACATCATCGCCCTCCACAAGGGGGCAATCCTGCGAGGAACGGGGGGCAAAGTCAGTCCCCTTCAGGCTCTTCTTGTTGAGCAGCAGGCAGAGGTCCTGCTTAAAACCACCGGTACGCACATTGATCGGCAGGGAGTACGATGTGGTGGTAACATCGAAGTAGTAGGGCATACCGGCATCCTGAGATGAGGTCGAGGTCAGCGGAATGCTGGCCATGGTGAGCAGCTTCTCGGGGGTCTGCACACCCTCCTGCGGCAGGAAGGACAGGTACTCGCTGTCCACAAATATAGGACCGGGGGTATTCCAGGTACGGTGCAGCACTTCGATGGGGGTATCGGTGCTCTCCGGGTCCTTAATAGTAATCTTACTCTTCTGGTTTTCACCACCTACCCACCAGGCAAAGCAGCCGGTGTTCTTGCCGGTGGAGGGCATGGAAATGAGGTCGGCATATACCAGATGGCGACCGCTCAGGCGCTTGCCCAGCGTACCCTCACCAATCAGGCAAATACGATTGCCGGGGTCACGGCTACCCAGGCTGTTCACGGCGTTCAGCTGCGTGAGCTCGCCGGGGCGCTTGGAAGAAATAAGCCACTTGCGGAACATGGAGGAGCGCCCCTTATCGTAAGTAGAGCGAATATCGCTGCCCTTGCCGGCCACAGGCTTGCCGTAAATCGGGCCGGACCAGCTGTCCCACACGCCCAAGATGTGCTGCGCCACACTGCCCTCCTCCTCGGAGATAATGGCTGAGCTGGCAGTCACGCGACGGTCGGGACCGACGGCCATCTGGAGTTCACCGATAGCGGCATCGAGCCCCACCAGCGCCTGCTGGCGTGCCTCCGACTGCAGGGAGGTCTGCAGCGCTATGCGGTTCTGGGACGATGCCATGGCCAATATACCCACCGCCAGGAGGGTAAGCAGCATCATCAATGTGAGAGAAGCGATAAGGGCGAAACCATGTTTCTTCCTCTTTATCAGCTTTTTAGGTAAAGGAGTCTTGTGTTTGAGCTTCATACACTATATGCAAGTACCCCTCTACTATACACCTCTAATCCCCGGCGTCAAGAAAAAAACATGCCGTCACAGGGCAAATCTGACTTTCCTTATCGTCCTTATATTGATTGATTTTTATGATAATCAGGCAATGTTAATAAAAACCGGGCGACCTGCACCATCTACAAGTCGCCCGGAATGAAAAAACTATATTTTTGATGTAACGATTTCCTTACTTCGGCACGCCGGCCTTGGCCACCTTGGAAAGGTAGATAAGCAGTCTGGGGGTAGACTCGAACAGCTCCTTAATGGCAGGGGAAACTTCCAGTGCCTTCAGTGCATCGGGGGTAATGGCAGCCGGGTTCTTCAGGTTCGCCATCACAAAGTTCTGAATGGCGGTAACGGCATCTTTGTCCCCCAGCAGAGTGGCAAGGGCATCCTTCAGCGAGGGAGGGCAATTCGCCTCGAGAGCGGCCACAACTTTTTTGCGAATGGCCAGTGCGGCCAGGTTCTGTAATAATCCCATATCTGACGTTTATTTCACGGTTACATTAAGAATGCGGGTAAAAGCGGGGGCCGTCCCTTTCTCCCAGGGACGGGCATAAATCAGCTTTACACTCCCCTGCCCGGCTTTCTGACCGGTCAGGGTCACCACAGTAGCGCGGGGGCTGCCACACAGCGGAGGTCCGCTCTGCGGGGCCTTCTGCTCGAAAGCCAACTCCACCTGCACCACATCGGCACATTCGGCCACACTCCACACAAACCCGGTCGTGGGATTCCCGGGCAGTGTCACAGTCATGCTCTGCCCCACCGTCAGCTCCACAGTCTGAGCCACCGGTTCAGCGGCACAGACTACCGACACCAGAGCCCCTGTCAGGGCCATCACTATGTTACGTATCATTGTAATACCCTTATATCAGATTTTTCGAGTCAGGTCAAGCATAGGCAGATTTTTACTGCAATTTTCCACCTATCAAATCAGAACGTATAAAGAAGAAGCGCCAATTGCACGCTAGCGGCCAACAGGTAACGGAAGGCTGACCAGCCCGGGCGCGCCGTACTGAACCGCCTGGCAACAATAGCTGCCACGGCCGGCCAACAGAAAATCAAACCGGACAATATGGCCCCGCTCAGCACAGAAATAGCACTACTCCCCTTCTCGGAAAACGAACCGAAGAGAGCCAAAGCCATGAACGGCAAATACCAGTAACTCACTACCAGCAGCAGTGTGATATTCTGCCTGCGCACACTCCACGTCTCACGCGTGAAAAAGAACTGCGCCAGCCCACTCACAATCAATGTCGCCATGAGTACCACACCACACAGCAACGCCTTCACATCCCACGGCATAGGGGGCACACCCCGCTGGCACCAGAACAGCACACTGGGCGGCACACACACGCCACAAAATACGGCGCTCAGCAAAGTGTAGAAGGGCAATCGATTTTGCATGCGATCATGGTAACATACCGGCCTATCTTTTGCAATGGTAACCCCCATAAATCCGGCACTTTATTGTTTATTCACTTCGGAGCAAGTTGCCATAAACAAAAGTGAATTATTATCTATTTGACACACTGCGAAGCAATTTGCCATTCTGATCGTAATATTCAGTCTTAACCAATATACTACCTAGAATATACGTGTGTACAGTCTTAAATGTTCCATCTTTCTTTGAACAAGGCGCTCCCAATACATCGCGATATGTTATCTGTACAGGATTTCCCTTTGTATTACACAAGAAATCCTCATAAGCAAATCCATCCGCGCCATTCACAACTCCTCCCTCAGCATCCAGACAGGTCCAGATTTGCCGATTTTCAACATAGTCACACCGAAGCTGAGCATAACCGGAGCCCATCGACATCATAATTTGTTCATTCTCATCGAAGTAAACTTTCCGAATTACTCGCCCCTGATTATCATACTCTGTGCGATATCCAAAGCATCCATTTTTATCCTGAGATGGCTTAGCATTTTCATCTACGTAGATTCGTTTCACCTCCTTATTCCGCTCATTATATTCATAACGAACACCGGCAATGCCATTAAGCAGCATCGAAGGAGTTCCTGCCTCACCTAAATACATTCTTAAGATTTCATTCCCTTGCTCATCATATTCATAACGAATACCGACATAGCCCTCTGATTGCATTTTCGGAGCTTCGGACTCATCTAAATACACCTTATGAATTATTTTTCCTTGTTTATTGTATTCCTTGCGAATACCGGCATAACCATTTTGCTGCATTTTCGGAGCGCCATTCTCGCCAAGATACATTTTCAAAACTATCTCCCCGCGTTCATCATACTCATGGCGATAACCGGCGTACCCCTCTTTCTGCATTTTCGGAGTGCCATCCTCGCCTAAATACAACATCAAAGTTATCTTTCCTCGCTCATCATATTCCTTGCGAATTCCGGCATAGCCTTTCTTCTGCATAATGGGCATATTATTCTCACCAAGATACATTTCCTGAGTAACTCGGCCTTGCTCATCATATTCCTTGCGAACTCCGGCGTAGCCTTTCTTCTGCATAATGGGCATATTATTCTCACCAAGATACATTTCCTGAGTAACTCGGCCTTGCTCATCATATTCCTTGCGAACTCCGGCATAGCCTTTCTTCTGCATAATGGGCATATTATTCTCACCAAGATACATTTCCTGAGTAACTCGACCGAGTTTATCATATTCCTTGCGAACTCCGGCATAGCCTTTCTTCTGCATAATGGGCATATTATTCTCACCAAGATACATTTCCTGAGTAACTCGACCGAGTTTATCATATTCCTTGCGCACAGCTGCAAAACCACCTGGTTGCATTTTCAATTTACCATCTGCTCCATGATATGTCCTACAGACAATACGCCCAAAAACATCATAACTGCTCTCGAAGGAGGCATACCCTTCACTAATCTCAATTGGAGAGCCATCCAAATCGATGAATACTCGTCGCTTTTCTCTGTTACGCTTATCGAATTCCATGAGAATACCAGCGTGACCTTCCTTTTTAAGCTTACATGGATTACCATTATCATCTATAAAGGTACGTTTCACTTCGTTATTTCGAGCATCATATTCCCTGAGCATACCAGCACAACCGGAGGGCAGCATCTTCAAGCGATTATCCACGCCAAAAAACGAAACCTGTATTACATTTCCATACGCATCGTACTCATAGCGTCTGGCGGCATACCCCTCAGGAAACATTACGAGAGAACCGGTCTCGTCTACAGCACCCTCAAAGGTTACACGCCCCACAGCATCATATTCCTTGCGAACTCCGACATAACCAGGAGCAAGAGAAAGTGGCGTACCGTCAACATTAATGAACATCTCCAGAGTTTTATTTCCACGTTCATCATATTCCCAGCGCAGACCAGCATGACCAATCGATGTCTGCATCGGTTTGCCTTCCTCGTCAATAAACCACTTGCAGATTTCGCGACCGAAGTCATCATATTCCATTCGATAACCAGCATAATCTCCATTATACCTGCAAACGGCTCCAGACTTATCTATGCAAAGACATCGAACCTCCCTATTATACTCGTCATATTCTTTCCGGAAACCAACACAGCCATCAGGCAACATCAGAGGAGCCCCATCCTCCCCCAAGTAGACTTCCAGTATTTCATTGCCATCTTCATCGTATTCCTTTATGTAACCGGCATAACCTTCAGACTGCAGCAAGGGCTTCTCATCAAGCCCAAGAAAAACTCGTTTTATCTCATTCCCGCGGGCATCATACTCACAGTCATAGCCGGCATTCCCGGACCGAGTAATACACAAGTGATTATTTTCATCATAGTAACGTACACGAACCGGACGGGCTTGCGAGTCATAGACAGAACGCATAACTGCCCAGCCATCATTTATAACCGTGAGCCGGCCATCTGTACCAAGAGCCTTACTTTCGGACATATTACCATGTTCATCATAAGCATGAGTGGAGATAAACGCCCCGTTCCTGAACGGGATCGAATTTCCCACCTCATCACAACAGGCCTGACTAATAATTCGGCCATACGTATCATAGCGACACATATAAGCATGGGCTCCACTTGTGTTATGACACGGATTTCCATCTGCATCAAAGAAAGCACAGCTCACCTTGTTTCCCTTCCCATCATACTTAGAGATAATGCAAGCATAACCCATTCTGCTCATGCAGGGTTTACCATCAAGCCCTGTCCAAGTCTGTTTTAACATATTCCCGTGGACATCATACTCGCACACATACCCGGCATAACCATCTTTGTGGTAACAGGGGTTACCGTCCACGTCAACATAGGTTCTACTGAGTTCGTTTCCTCGAGAATCATATACACAATCATAACCGGCATAGCCATCCTTGCAAATACAAAGTTTAGAGTTTCTATCAAAAAATGTTATTTTTTCCGGATTACCATGTACATCATACACACACTCGTATCCCGCATACCCCGCACGGATCAAGCAGGGCTCACCGTTCTCGTCAACATACGTACGATTAATCTCATAATCCAGAGCATTAAACTCGCTTACATAGCCGGCATACCCATCTTTATGGAGACAGGGTTTACCATCCACCCCAATGTAGGTTTCTTTCACAAGATTTCCGCTGGCATCATACTTATGACTTATTCCGGCATAGCCTCCCTTAATCAGACAAGGCTTATCATCCATGCCGAGAAAGGTTACTTTGCTAACATTGTTAAAATCATCATAATCACACACAAATGCTGCACAGCCGTTCCCACCCACACATTTTTTTTCATTTTTGTCTAAATAAGTGACTTTCTCCAGATTTCCTCGAGCATCATATGTACACAGCACCCCGGATACTCCATCCATATTCACGAATGGGGTTCCATCTTTGCCGACCATTGTTTCTTGCGCAATCCTACCCTGCTTATCATAACTCCGCACCAGAGCAGCTCCTCCCCCCGTACTCTTGCAGGGGGCTCCATTCTCATCCATAGCTGATGTTTTTACCTGATTACCGTGTACGTCATATTCGTACCGCAATTCTGTATATCCGTATTTGTCAATAATGCAAGGGGCTCCTTGCTCATCACAAGCCCGGATAGAAATCACATTCCCCTTATCATCCCAAGTGACATGCTTAATAGCAAATCCTCCTTCACCCCTTGCAGCTTTTCCTTTTTCATTCACATAGATCAACTGCTCCATCAAAGCGTCTGTGTTGTAGCGCAAATCAAAACCAGCTATACCATAGTGGTTAGACATCTCCTGTCCTTTTGCTGAAAGATACCTCATTTTCAGAACTCTACCATCAGAATCTCGCTCATATCGATGACCATACACGCCCTCATGGCTCGGACAAGGGGCACCGTGATGATTCTGAAAACGCTTTTCAACTATCCTCCCGGCAGAATCACGCTTCACTCTCAGCTGGGTTATTTCTGACTTACGAGTATCTTTATTTTTTGTCAATACTCCCAATGAGGACATGGTGAGGGCAGTAGAAAACCCGGCCCCTCTTTCAATACCTTCCTCATTTTTTCGAACAAAGGCTATCAACTCATAATTAGGATCGTCAAGCGGATAACGCAGAGAGGAAACCACCTTGCCCTGCTTGTTCAGATAATCGCATAGCACAACACGATTCCGAATATAATCATGCGTCAGGCGCATGGCAACCGGACGTTCAGATTTCCATTCATACGAGAGCTCAATGAGTGAACCGGCAGAGTTACAACTCTCCACTTTCTGCACCTTATAGTATTGCTCCGTAATACGATAATGGCGCTGCAATCCGGCAATCTCTGCCTCGTTAAGCTCATCGATACCCACAGGAATGTTGTAGCACTCCTCATAATCGCGGTAACAGCGCACCTTGGGCACACAGAAATCCCAAGCAAAAAAAACACCTGCCAGCACACCGGCGGCCAGCACACCGGTTAGACTTCTGTTGAGGGTCCTCTTCCGGCGCTCTGCCGCCTCTACCCGGTCGCGCAAATCTACCGGATCCAGGTTCAGCATGGCGGCAACCACATCGAAATATGCTCCTTGGCGGCCCTTCCGGGCCATATCCGTCGCGAGGATATCGTGCTCCACCACTACAGGAGGCATATATGCCGTATCAACATCCATTTCCTCACGCGGCAGCAGAACCGGTATAATCCTGAACTTATTCTGTTCATCCAGAGCGAGGAATGCCTTCACCTCCTCATCTATCCAGCGCTTGCCATCCTCATTCGGTCGGTTGGTCCATTCGGAACACAACACCACCAGATATTCCGACGTAGCCAATGCCTTGCTGATGGCCTGCTTCAGCTCTGCCGGCGGCAGGTCAGTTGCATCTCGAAACACAAATCCCAAGCGCTTGGGACGATCGGGGTACTGACGACACAACTTGGTCGGCAAACGAAACTTTTCCAGAAACTGCTGAATAGCGATTGCCTCTTTTTCATCCTGATGGCGATAGCTGATAAAAGCCTTGTATTTGTAAACGCGAGGAGTTGCCATATACGCCGGTGTAAGTTTGTTTCAGTAAAAATATAATGAACAGCCAAGTTAAGACTACCATATTAAATGCAAGAAGCAAGTTTTTTTCTCAGCGCCGAAGAAGAGATTCGAGCATATGCGGAGAAAAATTATAACCATACCCAATTCAGGCACAAACATTTGTCCACAACGGCTTTGCTGTTAGATACAAATTCGCCCCATTGCCAAGCTTCCACATCACAACCAAGGGACACCCCCTCGCAGCACAAACTCCGTTCTTTACTTTTCCCCCGGCAGTGTGCTATACTCTGCGACGTACCATGGCATTCACACACCTACACGTTCACACAGAATACTCGCTGCTGGATGGGATGATTCACACGAAGGATCTCATCAAGCGCTGCGCCGAACTGGGCATGAACTCCGTCGCCATCACCGACCACGGCAATGTGTTCTCGGCCATTGAGTTCATGGTGAATGTGAAAAAGCACAATAAGGATATATTGGCATGGAACAAAGAACACCCGGACGAAAAAAAGCCGGTGTTCAAACCCATTCTGGGCTGCGAGATATACCTGTCCCCCACCCCACTTGATGTCAAAAAGCAGATTCCCGGTCGCAAGAAATACACGCACCTGGTGCTGTTGTGCGAGAACAATCTGGGCTGGGCAAACCTGATTAAGATTGTCTCGCGTGGGCACTTGGAAGGCTTTTACCACAAACCGCGAGTGGATCTGGCCACGCTGCGGGAGTTCAGCCGCGGGCTTATCTGCCTGACCGGTTGCGTGAGCGGCCCCATGCAGGAGTGGATTCTGCAGGACCAGCCCGAGAAGGCAGAGGAAGTGCTGCTGGAGTTGGTGGATATTTTCGGCAGGGACAATGTGTTTGTCGAGCTGCAGGACCACGAGCTGGAGGAAGAGCGCCGCTGCACCCCCGAGCTGGTACGTCTGGCACGCAAGCACGATGTGGGGCTGGTGGTGACGAATGACGCCCACTTCCTGAAAGAAAGCGACCACGATGCTCACGACATCCTCATCTGCGTGGGTACCGGCAACAAGCGCATGGACGGTAAGCGCATGCGCTACCCCCGTAGCGTCTACTTCAAAAGCGAGGAGGAAATGCGCGAGCTCTTCCCCGAGTACCCCGACGCTTACGAGAACACCAACATTATTGCCGAGCGCTGCAATACCTCCATCAAGCTCGACTCAACCTCCACCGAGCGATACCCCGAGTTCGCCCCCGATGACGGCTCCACCCGCGAGGAATACCTGCGCAAAATCTGCTACAAGGGTCTGGAGGAACGCTACGGCAAGGAACGCGTGGAGAACGACAAAGACCTGCGTGATCGTCTGGACTACGAGCTGAGCATCATCAACATGCTGCGATTCCCCAGCTACTTCCTCATTACCGCAGACTTCATCAACTGGGCCAAGGACCACGACATTCCCGTGGGTCCGGGCCGTGGTTCGGCCGCCGGTTCGCTGGTGGCCTACTGCATGAAGATTACCAACATCGACCCCTACAAGTTCTCCCTCATCTTCGAGCGATTCCTCAACCCCGAGCGTGTGAGTCCGCCCGATATCGATATCGACTTCTGCCAGACCCGCCGCCCCGAGGTTATTGATTACGTGCGCCATAAGTACGGCGAACGAGCCGTGACCCATATCATCACCTACGGTACAATGGGTGCCAAATCCGTGATTAAGGACGTGGCGCGCGTGCTCGACCTGAGCTATGCCGACAGTGACCGAATAGCCAAGCAGATTGAAAGTGGCCCCGGCGTAACGTTGAAGAAGAGTTACGACACCAACGAAGACCTGCGCAACCTGCTGCAGGACCCCACCTACGCCGAGGTGTGGGACTACGCACTCAAACTCGAAGGCACGGTGCGCAACGTGGGCATGCACGCCGCCGGTGTGGTGATTGGTGACCGCGCACTCGACGACTACGTAGCGCTCACGCGAGATGACCTGAGCAACCCGCAGGGTGAAGTGGTGGCCCAGTGCGATATGGGCGCCATTTACAATGCCGGCCTGCTGAAGATGGACTTCCTGGGTCTGAAGACGCTCACCGTGATGAAGGATGCCGAGCGCTATGTGCGCTGGCGCGTGCCGGATTTCCGCTACGACGCGGTGGATATTGAGGACAAGGAGACCTTTGCCCTGCTCAACCGAGGCGATACGATGGGTGTGTTCCAGCTCGAATCGGGCGGTATGGTGGACACGTGCCGTCGCTACGGTATCGATAACATTGAAGACATCATTGCTCTGCTCGCCCTGTACCGCCCCGGTGCCATGCAGTTCATGGACGACATGATTGCCGTGAAGAAAGGGCTCAAGCAGGCAGAGTACGAGCACCCGCTGCTCGAGACGGTATCCGGTCTGACCTACGGCGTGATGATTTACCAGGAGCAGGTGCAGGCTGCCGCTAAGCTGCTGGCCGGTTATACTCTGGGTGGTGCAGACCTTCTGCGCCGAGCCATGGGTCACAAGGATATGCAGGAAATGGCCGAGCAGCGCCGACGCTTTGTGAAAGGCTGCTGGGATGTCAACCAGATTGACGAAAAGACCGCCAACGCCATTTTCGACAAGATTCAGAAGTTCGCCGGTTACGGTTTCAATAAGTCGCACTCCGCCTGTTACGGCCATATTTCCTACTGGACCGCCTACCTGAAGGCCCACTTCCCGGTGGAATTCCTCTGCGGGCTCATGTCCAACGAATCCACCAACGAAAAAATCGGCGTGTTCATTCAGGAAGCCACACGTCTGGGTATCGAGGTACTGGGGCCCTGCGTGAACCACTCTGCCGTGAAATTCCAGCCGGAAACCATGCCGAACGGTCACCTCGCCGTGAGATTCGGTCTGGCATCCATTAAGAGCATGAGCTCCGATACGGTGGAAGTGATTGTGAAGGAACGCGAAGCCAACGGACCCTACAAGAGCTTGGAGGACTTCTGCTACCGCATTCCCCCGCAGAACGTGCGCCGCAACCAGCTGGAAGTGCTGGTGCAGTGCGGTGCCTTTGACTGGATGCAGGTCTGCCGCGCCCAGCTGTTCGAAACGATTGAGCAGTGCCTGAATGGTGCCGCCGGTGTACACAAGGACCGCTCCGTCGGCCAAATGGCTCTCTTTGCCATGGAGGAAACGACCTCCGCCGCTGAGGAAAAACTAATCTTGCAGGAATGGCCCAAGGAAAAACGCCTGGATGACGAAAAGTTCCTGACCGGCGCCTACTTCACCGGCAACCCGCTCGACAGCATGCGCGGTATCATCGATGCGCCCAAGTACACCCGCATCGGTACCCTGCCCGATATGACGAGCGATGAAATCAAGGGCTCGCATGAAATGGCGGGTATGCTGCGAGCCGCAACCATCAAGGTTAGCAAGAGCGGTCAGAAGTTCGCCATCATTGCGGTGGAAGACTTCACCGGCAGTACCGAGGCACTGCTCTGGGGCGACTCCTTTACGAAGGCCGCTGCCATCGAGGGTCTGCTGCAGGCCGGCAGCTTTGTGAAGTTCCGCGCCCGCATATCGGAGGACGAAAAGACCGGCGGCAAAAAAGTATCTGCCAACGGGCTGGAACTCCTCAGCGCCAATGCCCCCCGCCGAGGCAAAGCCAAGGAGCCCGCTCATTACGAAATCGTGCTCAACACCGCCCGCCACACGATGGCTGACCTGCAGCACGTGAAAAAGATATTGCTGCAGCACAGCGGCCGTACCCCGGTGCACATCGTCTTCCGTAACTCACTGGGCAACCGCGCCACCATCGAACTGGGCGAGCGCTACAGGGTAACCCCCAATCCGAAACTCAACGAACAACTTTCACTTTATAGCTGATGCAGAAGCTCTCGATCAAAAACATCCTCCTGATTGCAGCACTTGCTTTCGGCCTGGGGCTACTCTCCCCGCACATCAGTAGCTGGTTGACAGAAACACCACTTCTGAATGCTCCCGTAGAAATCAAGGAAGATCAGGAGCCCATAGCCAGCGATGAGTTCACACTCCGCCTGCTGAAGGCCGCAACCATAGTCCAACCGACCGGTAACATCATTTTGGCGCCGGATTCCCTCGCTACCACCCTGTTACAGATGATTCCTCTGGCCGCTCCCGAAGTAGAAAAGGCCCTGCAGGAACTTAAGCTCTCGGACAAGCCTCTGGTAAGTTCCGCCTACCTGTCAGACGGCGCGTTCTTGTTTGCAGACTCGGCTGCAGGACTCAACAGGGAGCTTGCGGAGCAGTATGTGCTCGAGACCCCGCTTTCTGAAAAACTACCCGAAACCTACCGCGACATCAACCTGACACTGCAAGATCAGCTGGGTGAAGAAGTCGGCACCCCCGCCAATGGCGAAACCGTAGGCAATAAAACACATTTGCTGGCAGTCAATGGCATCAACATTTCCATCAACTGGAGCATTCCGGTTTCAACTAATCTCACCACTGCCGACATCTTCCACAATGCCAACGGTGGCACTCCGCAGGTGCGCTTCATGAACGTCTACACGCAACACTATGCGGAAGACCCGCAGGGCAACTGGAAGGCTGCAGCCATTCGCCTAGACCGCCATCCCCGCTCCATGCCCGAAACTCCGGATTGCTACCTCATTCTCCTGCAGCCTACCCACTCCAGCAATGCTCACAACATGGCAGCAGCTCTGACCGGTGAGCAATTCTCGGCCATTCGTACCGCGCTGAGAGAGTCGAGCCGCACCTGCTCCACCAAACTGCCCCGCCTCAATTTCTCCGACGGCATCCAAAACAGCACACCGCTGCTGAAGGCCCTCGGCATCGACCCGCTTTTTACATCGGCCACACCCTTTGCCAAACTGACTGAGCAAGCGCCCTGGGCCTTCACCACAGCTTGGCAGTTCTGCCGGGTAGTCATGAAAGAGTCCCCCCAGGCCACTGTAGACAACAAGCCCATTCCCCAGACAAGCGAAGTATTCGACTGCAATCGCCCTTTCATCTGGTTCCTGATGCCGATTTCCTCTCCCCTGCCACCCTACGCCATGGGAGTGGTAGAAAATCTTTGATAGGCATCTCGAAACACTCAACAAAGAGCAATTTGTAGAAGTACGAGGGACCCGTCTCCGCGTTTCGCTGCGCTCGCTTGCTACGCCGTGGCAGGCGAATTCCGAGGGACGAATTTATGAGTTCCGCGGGCTTTGCCCGCCAAATATCAGAACCCGCGCTTGCGCGGGTGGCATACGGTAGCCGGGCGGCGTAAGCCCCCGGTCAGCAATGGAAAATATATTGGAACCCGCGCAAGCGATGGTTTTAAAGTATGGCTCCCGTCTTCGGCTCCGCCTACGCCGAGGCAGGCGCCTTCGCTCGCTAGGGATAAATGCTTTTTAACGGCCTGCGGCCGGGTGAAAAGCGGGCTAAAGCCCGCGGTGAAGAACCGGCTGCGCA
>JAZSEM010000049.1:0-7223 GCA_045531695.1 Akkermansia sp. | reverse complement strand
CCTCATGCGGTTATAACACGCTTTTCCGTCGCCCCGCACTTCTGCGGGGCTTTGATTATTTTTTCTCTTTACCCAGAGCTGCGCGAGCTTCCGCTCGCTTGCACTGGGCTAATGCTCTGCCGCCCGCACAAGTGCGGGCTTATTGAATTCCGCTCACCTTCGGTTCGCCATACACCCCTACAAATTGCTCTTTGGCGAGTTTTTCGAAATGCCCAATTGGCAGATAAAATTGCCTTGGCAGTTGACAAATAGCTTGGAATGAGTAAAATAAAGGGGATGGAGCGCCTGAAAGCCATAGTGTGCTTGCTGACGGCACTGCTGGTACTGCCGGCGGTGGCGTGCGGGGCGTTTGTAAAAGTGTGCGATTGCGCTGCCACGACCCACATGGTAACGACAGTGTGCCAGTGCAGTGGGCATACGCATGAGCACGAGGTGCCGTCTGAGCAGAATTGTCGGCACGAGGAGTACAGCATGCAGGTGGTGAGTCCGCAGGTGGCGGTACCCACCCCCTTGGCGGAGCAACCGGTGGAGGTGCCGGTGCCGACCTTCCGCAGCAGTGAGCTGCAGGGGCAGGGGATGCTTGTGTGCGAGTGGCTGCACCACCCGGCATGGCTACCACCGGGCGACGGGGTGCTACCCCTTTTGATTTGAAGCGCGATTGAGATTTGACCCACAGCAATCCCACACGGGAATTGCTGTGAACCTGTGCCCTCCGGGGTAATGAGCGATTTTACCTGAAATTTTTATATACGATAACTGACAATGCGAATCAATAGATATACAGCAGCAATGGCTGCACTCATACTGGCAGGTTGTGCACAATATACGCCCAAACCTATAGACCTGACAGCAGATGTGAACACCTGGCAGCAACTCACGGCCGATATGTGCAAGGGGCGCAAGAACATGAGCCCGGCGGAGTTGCGCCGCGTGGGTCTGCTGATGAACCCCGAGTTGCTGAAGGCTCGCCTGACCCATGCCAAGAGCAAGGGCAAGGCCGAGTATGCCGGCCTGTGGGAGGACCCCTCGATGGGGCTGGAGTTTGAGCGTGTGTTTGCGCTCGACATCAATAATCACTCGCTTGCACCCTCGCTGGCTCTGCCTGTTACCGGTTTGCCCGCCCTGCGCAAACAGATTGCTGAGCAGTACAGCGAGGCTGACTACTGGAACATGCGCGAGATGGAGCGCCGCTACATGGTTGAGCTCGATACGCTCTGCTATCAGCTCATGGTGGCAGATGCCAAGCTGGGACTCATGCGCAAGCGCCTGACCGCGCTGAAGGATGAGCAGGAGCGCATCACCCGCCTGCTGGAGCTGGGTGAAGTCGCTTTCGCCGACTACCAGACCGGTACGGAGCGCTTAAATGCCACGGTGAAGGAACTGCAGGAGCAGGAGCGAGAGCAGCTTACCCTACAGCAGGAGCTGGTGAGCAAGCTGGGCCTGCACCCCTCTGCCACCGGGTTGAAACCCACCGGGCGTTTGCCCCACGGCGTGCCGGCATCTGTGGCGGCACCTGCTGCTGAAACTCTGCTGGCGCTGCCCTCGGTGAAGGCCGGCATGGCGACCTATGGCGCAGCAGAGACCGAGCTGCGTGCAGAAATCCGCAAGCAGTTCCCCGAGCTGGGAATTTCCGGCCTGTACGGTGTGGAGGATGACAATGAAAAGATGACCTTGGGCGTGGAGTTCAGCCTGCCGCTCTGGAACCGCAACCGCGAGGCCATTGCCGAATCCACCGGAGAGCGCGATATCAAACAGGCCGAGACCATACAGACATGGCGAGCTCTGTTGCAGGAGAGCGCTGCTCTGGCTGAACAGCAAAAGCTGTTGCTCACTCACTGTCGCTCCGAGTACTCACGACTGATTGAGCTCGAGGCCGCCACCGAGCAGCAGGAAAAACTCTTTGCTCTCGGTGAGAGCAAGCTGCTGGAGCTGGCCGAGGCGCGTCACTTGGCCTACGAGCGCAAGCTGGCATATCTGGATTGCCTGAGCAATCTTCTTTCCACCCAGACCAAACTTCAATATCTTAACCCTTCCCATAATCAGCAATGAAATTGACCCATCTTTTCGGTATTGCCTTTTCGCTCTGCGCCGCAGCTATGGTGAGCAAGGCTCAGGAGCACGTACACGGCCCCGGCTGCAATCACGACCATGCGGCTGAGCATAAGCACGAGCATGGCGAGTCCTGCATGCACGACCATGAGCACGCCGCCGAGCCGAGGGCCGAGGAACATGTGCACGGCCCGAACTGCAACCATGACCATGAGCACGCCGTCGAGCCGAAGGTCGAGGAGCACGTGCATGGCCCGAACTGCACGCATGACCACGAGCACGCTGTCGAGCCGAAGGCCGAGGAGCACGTGCATGGCCCGAACTGCAACCACGACCACGAGCACGCCGCCGAGCCGAAGGCCGAGGAGCACGTGCATGGCCCGAACTGCAACCACGACCACGAGCACGCCGCCGAGCCGAAGGCTGAGGAACACGTACACGGCCCGAACTGCAGCCACGACCACGAGCACGCTGCCGAGCCGAAGGCTGAGGAACACGTACACGGCCCGAACTGCAGCCACGACCACGAGCACGCTGCCGAGCCGAAGGCCGAGGAACATGTACACGGCCCGAACTGCACACACGACCACGAGCACGCCACTGAGCACCAGCACGGCCCCGGCTGCAGTCATGACCACGGTGCAGATGCCCATGCCGGTCACAATCATGCCCCCGGTGAGAGCTGCAGCGGCGACATCGTGATTGTCGAGGCCGATGCCCGTGCTCGCGACCTCGTGAACATGCGCATCGAGACCGTCCCCGAGCTTACCGAGGTACTGGTGCACTCCCTCTACGGTTTTCTGACCACACCCGACCACGCCATGCAGACCTACGCACTGCCCTGCGGCGGGCGCATTTCCCTGCATGTGAAGTCGGCACAGTCCGTGAAAAAGGGAGATTTGCTCTACACCCTGCAGAGCCCGGCCATTATCGAATTGCAGGCCGAGGTGATACAGATAAAGGCATCCGTCGAGCGTATTAAGAGCGAAATTGCTACCCTTGAGGAGCGTAAGAAGGAGCTTTCCACTGCGGGTACCCGCAACCGCGATTTGGAGGTGGAGCTTGCCAACAAGAAGGCCGAGCAAATTCAGCAGCAGGCCCAGCTCGATGCCGTGAAAGCCCGACTGAGCATGCTGACCCTCGGCGGTGAGCTCAAGCAGCAGAACGACCTGACTGTGCTTGAGGTTCGTGCCGAGGCCGATGGCACTGTGCGCAACGTGGGTGTAACTCAGGGCAGCTGGGGCGAGCAGGGTAAGCCCGTGGTAACTATGAGCAATCTGGCCGAAATGGAGATTGCCACCAGCATATACGGCTCGGATGTCCCGCACTTCAGCGCCGTGCGTGCCACCATTCCCGCCGGGCGCGAGCAGGTGAGTGTGAAGGGCAGTTGGCGACTCGCTGAGGAGGTGGACGCCGCTACCCGCACCCGTGAGCTTTACTTTAACCCCGACACCATTCCCGCCGGCGTGCAGCCCGGTCAGCTCTGCCGACTGGATTTGTACGATGCCTGCGACGAGCACGGCAAAATCTCCATTCCCGACTCTGCCGTGGTGAAGGTGGGTGTGGATGATGTGGTGTTTGTCGAGATTGCGGAGGGACGCTTTGCCATGGTGAAGGTGCATGCCGGCACCAGTCGCCGTGGTATGACCCCGGTGAGTGGCCTGACCCCCGGCCAGAAGATTGTGGTGAAGGGTGGCTACGAGCTTAAGTACATCATACCCGGTGAAGGGCAGAAGAAAAAGGCCGGCCACTTCCATGCCGATGGTAAGTTCCACGAGGGTGAAGATCACTGATGATAAAGTCGTATGAACTATCTCATATCATTCTGTCTTAAGAACCGCATCACGGTGGTGCTCATCAGCCTGGTTCTGGCTGCGGTGAGTGCCTGGCTGGTGGCTACGCTGCCGGTGGACGTGTTCCCCGAGCTGGAGCAGCCGCGTGTCACCATTCAGACAGAGGCCGGCGGCCTGTCTGCCGAGGAGGTGGAGCAGTACGTCTCCATTCCTCTCGAATCGGCCATGCAGGGTACACCCGGTGTGCGCAGCGTGGCTTCATCCTCCGGTACCGGCCTGTCCTTCGTATGGGTGGATTTTGACTGGGGGACGGATATTTATCTGGCTCGTCAGATTGTGTCGGAGCGACTGGCCACCGTGCGCGAAAACCTGCCCGAGCAGGTGGAGACCGAGATGGCGCCCATCGTTTCCGTAACCGGTGAAATCATGGTGCTGGCCCTGCAGGGCGACAAGACGGCCGACCCGCTGGAGGTACGCCGTGTGGCTGAGTTCGAGCTGCGCAATCGCCTGCTGGCTATTCCCGGTGTGGGGCAGGTTACGGTATTGGGTGGGCGACTGCCGGAGTACCAGGTGGCCTATGACCCCGAGAAAATGCGCCAGGCCGGTGTCACCTTCGGTCAGCTGAAGGAAACCGTCGAGGCCGCGCAGAGCAGCATTCCTGCCGGGTATCTGGAGGATGTCGCCGGTGTGGAGCTGCCCGTGCAGCAGAACACCCGCGCCTTCACTCCCGAGCACCTGCGCCGTGCCATCGTGGCCGAGCATCCCACAGGGGGTGTGGTGCGCCTGGAGGACGTGGCCGAGGTGAAGATTGACGGAGCCCCGCGCCGTGGCAATGCCGGTTACGCCGGGGCCGAGGCTGTGGTGCTCTCGGTACAGAAGGTGCCCGGTGCCAATACCCTGGAGCTGACCTACGCGGTCGATGCCGCCGTGAAGGAGTTCGTGGCCAGTCGTTTGCCCGCTAACATGAAATTGTATGCAGATGGCTATCGTCAGGCCGACTTCATTGAGCTGTCGCTCGAGAATGGCAAGGAGACCCTCATCATTGCCGCTATTGTGGTGGTGCTGGTGATTGTGCTCACACTGCTCAACTTCCGCACAGCCATGATTACGCTTATCAGCATGCCGCTCTCAGTGGTGTTCGGCATGGCACTTTTCCCCATGTTCGGGCTGGGTGTGAATATCATGACCCTGGGTGGTCTGGCCGTGGCTGTGGGTGACGTGGTGGACAATGCCATCATCTTTGTAGAGATTGCCTGGCGCAGCCTGAGCAGCAATGCCGCTAAGCCCAAGGAAAAGCAGAAGAGTCGCTACCGCGTGCTCATGGATGCCAAGAACGAAATCGTGAGCTCTATCAGCTACTCCTCGGTCATCATTCTGCTGGTGTTTGCACCGCTGCTGTTCCTGAGCGGTATCGAGGGGCAGTTCTATCGCCCGCTGGGTATCTCCTACATGTTGGCACTGGCGGCATCCCTGCTGGTATCCCTCACCCTTATCCCCACGCTCTGCATTCTGTGGTTCAAAGCCGGTAAGGTGAAGAGCAGTGATGGCGACTCTGCCTCGGCTCAGTTTATTAAGCGCATGTACCTGCCCGTGCTCAATGTCTGCCTGCGCTGGCCCAAGAGCATATTCGGTGCACTGCTGGCCATCACGGGGGCATCTCTGTGGTTGGGCAGCACCTATGGCACGAGTTTCCTGCCGCCCTTCAACGAGGACTGCTACACGCTCTTTGTGAATGCCGTGCCCGGTACCTCGCTCGAGGAAACGGAGCGCATATCCCGTCAGGTCATGAAGAAAGTGCAGCAGATAGACGGCGTGAAAACCGTGACTCAGCGCACCGGTCGTGCCGAGAATGACGAGCACGCCGAGCCCGTGAGTGCCAGTGAGCTGGTGGTGCGTGTGGACCTCAGCAAGAACCAGCGCCGCATGCGCGAGCAGTTCAAGGAGGCCATGCGCGGTATTCCCGGTGTGAGCGGTATGATTGGTTTCCCCATTGCCCACCGCATCAGCTCAGCGCTCTCCAACTCCAACTCCGAGATTGCCATCAATATTTACGGCGATGACCTGCCCCAAATCCGCAATGCCGCCAAGAAGGCCGCCGAAATCCTTTCCGGTATGCCCGAAGTGGCCGATGCCCGCGCCAACCGCGAGGTGATGGTCGATACCATTCACGTGGACTACAACCGCGAGGTGCTGGCCGCCTATGGACTGACCATGGCCGATGTCGCCGATCAGGTATCTGCCGCGCTCAACGGCATGCAGGTGGGCGAAATCATTCGCAACCTCGACCATTGGGATGTGGTGCTGCGACTGGATGCCGACCTGCGCCGCAGTATGGATGACGTGCGTAACCTGCAAATCGTGGCTCCGGGTGGCAAGAAAGTACCGCTCGGCGAAGTGGCCCATGTGTACCGTGCCGAGACAACCAACCTCATTCTGCGCGACAACTCCCGCCGCAAGGCCATGATTTCCTGCAACCCCTCGCCTGACAGTAACCTGGGTGACCTGGCCAAGGCCTGCCGCGAGCAGCTCGACCCCGCTATGAATGCCCTCGGTTGCTCGGTGGAATACGCCGGTACCATTAAGAGCCGAGAGGAGGCCGGGCGCCGTCTGTACCTGATGGGCGGTATCGTGTGCGTGCTCATTGTGCTGCTGCTCTCCAGCTCGCTGGGCAGTGTGCGCCGTGCCATGGTCACGCTCATTAACATTCCGCTCTGCCTGGTGGGTGGTATCATAGCCGTGTTCCTGGCTGCGCCCGAGACGGTCAGCTCTGTGCTTGCCGGTGGTTACATTCACCCCATTCTGTCCGTGAGCTCGATTGTGGGCTTTGTGACGGTGGTGGGCTTCGCTATTCGTTCCGGCCTGATTCTGCTCAATCGCTACCGTGCCCTCGAAATGGGCGGCATGAGCGCCGAGGATGCCATTCGCGCCGGTTCCACTGAGCGCGTGATTCCCATCATGATGACCTCGCTCACCACCATTCTGGGGCTTCTGCCGCTCATTTGGGCCAAGGATCAGCCCGGTGGCGAGCTGCTCGCTCCGCTGGCCATCGTGCAGTTCGGCGGTCTGGTGAGTGCCACCATCCTGAACCTGCTGGTTATGCCTGCTACCTGCAAGATATTCGCCGGCTTCATCACCCCGGGCGATAAGCAGGACTGATTCCAACCACAGCTCTCCCATTCCATTGCGCCCTTCGGGGCGCAATTTTTATTCAAGAAAAAAACTCGTCAAAAAGCAATTTGTAGAAGTACTAGTTACGAGTTACAAAGGACTAGGTGTAAAGTTCCGCGACTTACGCCGCAAGGGTTGCCGAGCTTTGCCTCGGCTGCTGCCCGCGCTTTAAGGCGCGGGCGTGAACGGTAGCTTAAGCTACGCATATCCGCG
>JAZSEM010000073.1:0-5958 GCA_045531695.1 Akkermansia sp. | reverse complement strand
CGCAGTCTTCACCACCGTGCGCAGCTCGGTTCTTCACCGCGGGCCCAAGCCCGCTTTTCACATTGAGAATAGGCGGGACTAAAGTCCCGCGCTGCGATGCGTTTGTGCGCGGGCAGGGGGGGCACTTATCGCGCCCTTGGGGGCGCGGTGAAATTGTGCCGTTGGCACAGTGAAATTGCGGCTGTCGCCGCAGTGATATTGAGCCTGTGGCTCAGTGATATTGCTCTGCTGTCGCAGAGCCGTGGTTATTAGTTGTAGCGGTAAGGATGCTCATTTCTGTCATTGTGATTGCGGCCTCTATGGCGCTCGTAATGATTATCACGGCGCTGCCGGGCTCTGTCGCGTTCATGGCGTTCTTCACGTTCTTTTCGTGCTTTTTCGCGTGCTTTGTATTCACCGTAGTCGCGTCCGGCATCGAGAATGGTGTTAAGGGTAGAGTTCTGTTCAGCCGCGGGCAGGGTAGCTCCTGTGGCGATGAGGGCAGCTATGGCTAAGGGTAGATATTTTGGTGTCATATATGCAGTGACACTCATGAGGGCTCACTTGATGAGAAACAGTTTCGGAACGTGTTTTATATGGGCTGTATGGCTCATACAAGAGCCGAGAGGGGAAGTTACCAGGGATTATACGAAAGGCTCGTGTACGGTACGTTGGCGGCGCTCAAAAAATGAACCACCCCTTGGTGCGCACCAAGGGGTGGGGAGAAAGTATTTTTATGAGTTGCGCGGGGTCAGGTTGCGATCCTCAGCTCCGCGCATGTCGCATTACTTGCCGGACACCTGGCAGTAAGGCAGCTTGGACTGGAAGCCGAGCTCCTCGGGGAATTCGGAGAAACCGGACCAGGTATTGTACTCCTTCAGACCGCTGCGACCGCAGCTGCCCTGATAGGGAGGACGATAGGTGCACTTGTAGGTGGGGGCCCAGAAGGTTACGAGCTCATACAGACCATAGCCCATGCGGGTGAAGGTGCGGGTTACGCCCTCTACCAGACCTACGGAGTAACCGGCATAGTTGCCTTCCTCGGAGTTCCAGCGGATGATGGTCAGGGGGAGCTCCTCGATACCGTATACGATATTGCCGAGAGCACGACCCAGCTTGCGGGTTGCAGTATACTCAGACGCAGGGGGCGCCTGAATGTCGGCATACGTCGTGCCGATCATTGCGAGAAGAAGTGTTGAAAGGAGTAAGCGCTTCATAACGTCATTAGTCATACCATAATGTGCTGCCTTATGCAAGCAAAAAGGGTCATTTTGCTCTGAAATCGGTCGTTTTTTTATTCTTTTTTTGCAAAAAAAGGCCGCAGACTATGCTGCGGCCCGAAAAAGCGGTAAATGTGTAAATCAGAGCGTGATTTCCGTCTGCCGTTCCTCCTCGGTCAGGTAGCAACCGGGGTCGCTGCCGTACCAGTGGCCGTTGGCAAATGCAGCGCGGGTGCGGAACCCGCCGCCACAGAGGGCAAAGTGCTTGCAGGTCGCGCAGGGATCGCTGAGGAGTTTCTGGCGCTCGAGCGGGTCTTCGGAACCACGGAGCTTCTGGAGCTCAGCGGCTGAGGGCTCGAGTGCGGCGTCCCACACGTCAGAGAATTTCTGAGTTTTGACATTGCCGAGTGTGACGCTCTGCCAGAACTGGTCAGGGTGAATATTGCCCTGAGTGTCGATGTTGGCAATACCTCGGCCTGAGGAGTTGGCTCCACCGCCGTTCCAGCCGAGCAGGCGCAGGGTCTGGGCTGCCAGGGGACTGCCCTCGCGCAGCTGACGCAGCAGTATGTAAATGCCGTCTGCAGGCTGGGTGACTGTGAGCAGCTCGCGAGTCTGCCCGCTCTTGTGCCAGGCCTCGGCACGGGCAATGAGCATATCGAGCGCGGCGCGGGCCTCTTCGGGGCGCAGGCTGGCGACATCGACACCACGACCGGTGGGCACGAGGTGGTAGAAGCACACGCGCTGTATTCCCTCCTGCTCAATGAAGTTAAGGATTTCCTCCATGCTCTGCACGTTGTTGCGGGTGAGGGTCAGGCGCAGGCCGGTTTTCTGGCCGACTTCCTCGCAGCGTCGGAACCCGCGAATAGCCCCTTCGAAGGCACCTTCCACACCGCGGAACGAGTCGTGCACGGCCCCGATACCATCGAGCGAAATCCCGACGTAGGCCACGCCCAGACGCTTGAACATGGCGGCGTATTCGGGGGTAATGCGGGTGCCGTTGGTGGAGATGGTGACTTTGAGCCCGCGGTTGGTCGCGTGCTCCAGCAGCTCGGGCAGGTGCGGATGCAGCAGGGGTTCACCACCGGAGAGCAGTAGGGCATTCACCTTGTAATCGGCCAGATTATCAATCACACCCAGGCACTGGTTCAAGCTCAGCTCGCCGGGGTATTTCTGCGCGTGGGAGTCCGCATAGCAGTGCACGCAGCGCAGGTTGCAGGTGCGGGTAATATTCCACACCACAATGGGTTTGCGCGTGCGCGATGAGGTGGGGGAGCAGGCCGCTGTGCTGGCATGCGGTGACGCAGAGCCGTGTCCCAGACCGTAGCGTATGTGGTCGGCGGGCTGCTCAGCGCCGCACCAAAGACGTGTGATGTTAATCATGAGTGTGGAAGTAGAGGTATGAAAATTGTTCAGCCGCGCAGGGCTGCCGGTATGTAATTGCAGAGCGGTTCCGCGGCCATCATGTCACCACATGTGCCGAAGGCTCTGGCGCGGGAACCGCCACAGAGCTTGCGGTACTCGCACTTGCCGCATTTGCCCCCCAGAGCATCGTCATTCCTCAGCTGCACAAAGATGGGGTGAGTGCGGTAGAGTGTGGCCAGGTCATCGGTGCGCACGTTGCCGGCTGTGAGGGGCAGGAAGCCACTGGGCTGTACCTCTCCCGTGTGTGAAATGAACAGCACGCCTTTGCCGTCGCGGGTGGGAATGAGGTGGCGCGGGGGCTGTCCGCCCTGTTTGGCTGCCTGCATAAGCACGCGGCGGTAGTGGTGCCCCTCGGTTGTCTTGATAGCAAAGGGGAGCTCGCTGCGCAGGCTTTCCAAGCGCTGCCATGTTTGTTCCAGTTCATCGGCTGAGGGCAGGTCCTCCTGCGTGGCGCGGCCGGTCGGCACCAGCACAAACACGCTCCACACATCGGGCTTGAGTTCGCGCATAAGCTCGATGAAGGAATCCATTTCACCGAGGGTGCTCTTGGCCAGTGTGGTATTCACCTGCAGCTGAATACCGGCTTCCATGGCGGCTCGGGCTGCCTGCAGGGTTCGCTCGAAGGTGTGCGGCACGCCACGGAATCGGTCGTGGCTCTCCTGAGTGGCGCCATCGAGGCTCAGGCTCATGCTCACCACACCTGCAGCGCGCAGGGCTGCAAAGTCGGCATTCACCAGTCGATTGGTAGCGGCCGGACTCAGAGCCACCCTCAGCCCGCGCTCGGTGGCGCGGGCAATGATGTCGAAGATATCGCGACGCATCATGGGGTCACCCCCCGTGAGTACCAGCATGGGCGGCGCCAGTTCAGCAATTTTGTCGACCAGAGCCATGGCCTCCTCGTGGGTCAATTCGTCCGGGTGAGCCTGCGGCTGGGCAATAGCCCGGCAATGTCGGCATGCCAGAGCACAAGCCCTCGTGACCTCCCAGAAGAGGATGAACGGGCGCTCGGCAAAGTCTACCGCGGGGAAATGAGGGTGGGTGGCCATGGACTCTCAGGTGGCAAATTACTGCTGCGAGAAGGACTGCAGGAAGGACTGCAGAGCCTGAGCACGCTGCTGCTGAGCAGTCGTGGGTGTGGGAGTGGTGGTGGGGGTGGGCACGGTTTCGGCCTGATAGGTACCGCTGAGCAGGCTCTGCAGCTTGCTGACGGTGCTCTCCTTCAGGCAGTCTGTGTACTTCTTGCCACCCATCCAGTTGTTGAAGGTAAAGCGGGCGTAGGAGGGAACGGCGTTCTCGGCCTTGGCCACACGCAGGCGCTGGAAGCCACGGGAGAAGTAGTCGTACTGGTCATCGGCACCGTAGTACTGCATGTTGGTGAGCTCGTCGGAGTTGATGAGCGTGGCAGTCGTGGGGGTGAACAGCTCGGTGCGGCTAACGGTCTTCACGGCGCAGGAGCTCAGCGCCAGAGCGAGTATCATTACGGAAAGCAGTTTCTTCATAACGCGCGCCTATATACCATAATACCCCGTTTCAGTCAAGTCGAACTTGCCTGCACTTTTGGCTTCACATTGTCAGTTAAATGTGCTTTAATAGGGGTGATATGAGTGTTGGAGACGGTCGCGAAGGTAAAGTACGCGCCGCGCTGCATGGTAAAGGGCAGCTCGGCGGCAAGCTCGCCGGGCTCAGTTTGCCGCGTCAGATTGTGCACATTGCGCTCTGGCCCCTGCTGGAGCAGGTTATGAGTTTTATCTGCGCTTCGACCTCCTTGTTCCTTGCTACTCATATGGGAACGGAGGGCAGTGTGACGGAGCAGATAGCCTCGGGTATAGGCGTGACCGGCTATGTCATGTGGCTGGGCTTCCTCATGCAGGGTGCTGTGGGCATGGGTGCTACGGCTATCGTGAGCCGTATGACCGGCGCCCGCAAGTTCGGAGAGGCGAATTATGCCGCCAACCAGGCCGCTATGCTGGGGCTGCTGGCAGGTGTGCTCTCGGCTGTGCTCATGTACCTGACGGCCGATTTCCTGGTAACAACGGCACTCACCCTCAGTCCCTATGCGCAGGAAGTAGCACTTACTTATATGCACACCGGTTGCTGGGTTGCTATTTTTTCAGGCATCGTGTTTGCGGTGAATGCCGCCCTGCGCGGTGCCGGCGATACACGCACTCCTTTCTTGATCATGCTGGCGGTGGATGGTCTGAACATCGTCTTCAGTATCATCTTTGTGAAGTGCCTGGGGCTCTTCATCGAAGGGTTGGCCCTGGGCATGATTGCCGGTATGGCTGTTGCCGCGGCAATTCTGGTGGGTATCTTGATGTACCGCTCGGTTCAAATGCAGCGCCGCATGCAGGGGGCTGAGCTCGATGCTTATGCAGCCACGCAGGAGTCCACCTACGTGCCACCTATTTTCCTGCGTCTGCGCTCATTGTGGCCGGACATGCGCAGCATGTACCGCATTCTTACCATCGGACTGCCACAAGCTCTGGAGATTGGTGGTATCTGGCTTATTCAGATTTACGTGTTGCGCGTTATCTCCGGCTTGGGGGATGCCTACGTTGGCGCTCACAACATTGCCATACGTATTGAGAGCATGAGTTTCCTGCCCGGTTTTGCCATCGGCATGGCCGGTGCCACACTGGTGGGGCAGTACCTCGGCACGGGCAGCGTGCGCATGGCATTGAGCACCATTCGCAAATGTGTGCTGTACAGCGTGGTGTTCATGAGCCTTATGGGTGTGGTGTTCTATGCATTCCCCGAGATTTTTGTCGAGATATTTGCATCCAACTCCGAGGGGCTCATGCGAGCTACGGTTCCGGTGGTGCAGGTATTCCTGCTGGTGGAGCCGTTCTACGCAGCCATGCTCATGATTAAGATGTGCCTGCGTGGCGCGGGCGATACACGGCGGGTGATGTATGTTTCTTACGGCTGCATGGGCTTTTTCCGTTTATTCTGCCTCTGGGTATGGAGCCTCTGCTGGCCGGACACCCTCTCCCTGGTAGGCATTTGGCTGCTCTTCACCGTAGACATGGCGGTAGAATACCTCATCCTCAACCGCATGCTCAACGGCCTCAAATGGGCGCGCAAAAAAGTATAATCTCCCTCCCCGCTCCCGAATACAGGGCGGAGAAACGCATACCTATCTACAACGGCATCGGTAAGCTCTTACATTGTGCTTCTTGTTAAAGCTTCGCAAACACTAAACCGGCGAAGCTTCTCGAATAAAAGTAGTTTATTTGGGGAATTGCGGATAAAATTGGGCTTAGCACAATTAACTCAGTGTCTTAAATTGGGGCGGCAGCATACTTCATATTTTTCATAACCTCACTTAAGGGGTAAC
>JAZSEM010000021.1:0-3474 GCA_045531695.1 Akkermansia sp. | reverse complement strand
TTTGTTTTTGTTTTTTCACACACCGATTATGAGTTGTAATCGGGCAATTCCAAAACACCATTTTTGTCATCTGGTGTTTTTTGTAGTCATCAGCACCCCAATCTTACTGTTTCCTACACGATTTATGGGATGGCAATGATGAAAATTCAAAAAATCATCTGTTATTTTACAGAAAAACAGTTTTTATCCTTCAATTCCTACGTTTTTTATGTCATTTTTCTTTTTTCCGCGTTTTTTAGGTTGACATCGCACCCGAAAATTGCTATTCAAATAACAACGACCGAGGCGGATTTTTATGCCCCCGGAAAAAAACAAACAGTCAGAACACAACAATGAAGAAGACACTTTCACTGCTCGCTCTTGCAGCACTCGCCGCGAGTACCTCTATGGCTGAAGAAGATAAGGTGGTTACTATTAAGCCGCAATTCCCGCTCTACAACGGTAGTCCCAATGTCCCCTCCACATCGTACGGAGCCATGATTGCCCCCGGAGCTACTATTGTCGATACAGCAACCGGGGGTATTATAACCTACGATGAGGCCGATGATGTAGATGTCATCGAAGCCCCTTTTAACATTGAGGAGGGTGTTGCCTTTACCACGCTCACACTCGATCTGAGCGATATCGTTCTGGACGACGCTAATAAACTGATTATCGATTTTACTGATTTAGCCGGCAAGTATCAACCGCAGACATGGGCAATGTACCTGGAAGCCGGACACATGGGAGAATACGACAAGGATAACACGCCGGACAATGTCGACTACCTGCTCATACAGATTGAAGGTTTCGATTTTGCCTCATGGTATCAGAAGAACAGTCCGGTCGAAATCATCGGTCGTTTTATCGATGAAATACAGTACTATCCGGGCACAACAGCAATAACAGGTTGGACCACTATCGAGTCGACAGCCTTCGTTGTCACCGATGCTTGCCTCGAAGGAAATGAAGGTAGCGTCGTTTTCTTCAGCGAAGACGTTATCGATGACGTTAGAAACTCCGAAATCATCCCTGAGCCTACAACGGCCACACTCAGCCTACTGGCCTTGGCCGGTCTTGCAGCTCGTCGTCGCAGAAAGTAATCTGACCTTTGTTGTTATTTAGTTTTACTGCAACCGCGGTTCCGTGAGGGGCCGCGGTTTTACATTCAATATATCAAAATTCTTGACTTACCCTCATCATTTTGCTAAAAATACGTTAACGTTATGGCTAATCCTGATTTATACATTAAGCCGGCGCTGCCTGACCGCATTTTCCCCTGGGAGAAGTACGATCCGCAGACGCGTGAAGAAATCGATGCATTTTTCAACAGCCCCGAAATCCTGGTGATTAAGGAGCGCATGGTGGATATGGGCCGCCGCCTGTGGGCCCGCGAGTACGTGGACGGCAATGGCGGCAACCTGTCTGTTCGCGTAGCGAAGGACTTGGTGCTCTGCTCCCCCACCCTTTGCTCCAAGGGCTTCATGACGGTGGAGGACATCTGTCTGGTCGACATGAATGCCGGTCAGCTCTGCGGCTATCGCCCCGCCACCAGCGAGGTGAAGACCCACATCGCCATGATGAAGGAGGTGGGCGTGAACGCCTGCATCCATGCACATCCCCCCTGCTGCAACGCCTTCCTCTTTGCCGGCAAGGTTCCGCCCAACGGCATCAATCCCGAGGCCGACATTTTCCTGGGTCACATTCCGCTGGCCCCCTACGGCACCCCCGGCTCCCCCGAGACCGCCGAGGCCGTGGCCAAGGCCTGCCACCAGAGCACGGTTGTGTTCATGGAGAACCACGGTGTCATTACCGGTGCCCGCCACATTGAAGAAGCTGAGTGGTTCATGGAGAACGCCGACGCCTACTGCAAGATGGTACTCTTTGCCGACCTGCACGGTGGCGGTCTGAACCAGGTGGACGAGGCCGGTATTGCCGACTTCCTGCAGATTCGCAAGAACATCGGCTACGCTGTTCCCGAAGGTCAGCCCCTGTACAACATGCGTGAGTACAACGGCTACACCATGGGTATCGCCGGCAAAAAGTAAATCAGTAGTATTTACAATCTACCATTTACAATTGACAATGTAAAAAGTTCGGCGGCTGCACCGCGTATAGCACGCGCGTAGTCGCCGAACTGTTTTTTCAACTGTATGACCCGAGAAGAGCAGATTAGTAGAACCCAACAATTTGCCCTACGCATCATTCACCTGAGTGAGAAACTGATGGAGAAAGGCGGAGCTGCCCGGTTTTTAGCCCATCAGCTCACAGCTATCATCACAGCGTCTATCAAAACAAAACGCCAAAATATTGTCGAATAATCCCCGCGGCGCAGCCGCCGAATTTCCAAATTGTAAATTGTAAATTATAAAATCCCCCATGTCACCCGAGGCTATAGCAGAGCGCTTTCTGGCGTATATGGAGGTGGAGAAAACCGCCTCGGCTCACACATTGGCGGCCTATCGACGCACCTTGCAGCAGTTCCGGGAGTGGATGGGACCGCGCTTCGTGAGCTGGCATGACTGCAGCAGCGAGAGTTTTCGTGGCTGGTTGTACGAGGCCATGCAGCAGCAGCTCAAGCCCGCCTCCATCCGCCTGAGATTTGCCGCGCTACGCTCGCTCTATACCTACCTCATGCGCCGGGAGGGATTATCAGTCAACCCACTGGCCGAAGTCACCCTGCCCAAAGCCCGCCACAGCCTGCCCGTGCACCTGAGCCTGCGGCAGATGGAGGACCTGCTCTCCCTGCCCCTGCGTACCCCGGTGGACAAGAAAAGCCCCGACTGGCTGCCGTACCGGGATGCCGCCATTCTGGAGCTCTTCTATTCCTGCGGCATACGACTCAGTGAGCTCGTAGGATTGAATGCCGATGCCCTGCAACCGGGAGAAGACTGCGTGCGCGTGCTCGGCAAGGGCCGCAAGGAACGCCTGGTTCCCGTGGGCGACTACGCCCGCGAGGCCATTCAGAACTACCGCCTGCGGGCCGGGCTCGACCCACAGGGGCCCCTCTTTCTCAGCCGCTTGCGCCGCCGCATGACCGGCCGCAGCGTGCAGCTCATGCTCGACAAGTACCTGCGCTGCTCCGACCTGCCCTTCCACATATCCCCCCACAAACTGCGCCACACCTTTGCCACCCACATGCTCGATGCCGGCGCCGACCTGCGAGCCGTGCAGGAACTGCTCGGCCACGCCTCCCTTTCCACCACCCAGATTTACACCCACGTCACCAAAACCCGCATGAAACAGGCCTACCTCGACGCCCATCCACGTGCAATGGATGACGATGAGGACGAATTTTGAATGCACATCTACAAATTGGAGCTTGGCCACCTATCCCCAAGGCGTCAGCCTTGGTCTTCACCATGCGCGCAGCGCATTCTTCACCACCGTGCGCAGCCGGTTCTTCACCGCGGGCTTCAGCCCGCTTTTCACCCGGCCGCAGGCCGTTAAAAAGATATTTATCCCTAGCGAACGAAGGCACCTGCCTCGGCGTAG
>JAZSEM010000111.1:0-7284 GCA_045531695.1 Akkermansia sp. | reverse complement strand
ATGGCGTGAATGGGAGATAAATTGGAGCTTGTCCCCCTATCCCCAAGGCGTCAGCCTTGGTCTTCACTCTGCGCGCAGCGCATTCTTCACCACCGTGCGCAGCCGGTTCTTCACCGCGGGCTTCAGCCCGCTTTTCACTCGGTCGCAGGCCGTTAAAAAGCTTTTATTCAAAAGCGAGCCACAGGCGAGCCTAAACCGGAGCCCGCGACAGCGGGCGATAGCTCAATAGCCCGGCGGCTGAGCCGCGTAGCGGCGAAGCCCCGGGGAGGAGTATATAAAATAGATGAGCCCGAGGAACGAGGGCGGCAGATGAGAGGCAGGTTGGCATAAATAACGCAACAATTTCAATACGCGCCATTTCTGCCGCCCTTCAGGGCTCATGTTCTTTTTGTACTCGCTGCAGGGGCTTACGCCCCTGCCTATTGAGCTACCGCCCTCGTACCTCGGGCTTTAAAGTAGGCTCGCAACTCTACAAATTGGAGCTTGGTGAGCATTTACAATCTACAATTTACAAAGTGTTGAGCTAGGCGGGCTTTCGCCCGCGGATATGTGTAGCTTATTCCACCGCTACTGCCCGCGCTTTCAGGCGCGGGCGGCGGTAAGTGTGATTCCGGCTTCGCTTATCACAGGCGTAAGCCTGCATTCTCCTACATTGTAGATTGTAAATGGTAGATTGTAGATTCTTTCGTCCTTCAACAATTCGTCATAATCCTGCTTTTTAGGTATGACATGCAGAATTGCAGATTGCAATCCGCTTGCAGCTGTGGTAGAATGCCGCCATGAGGCCTGTGATATACCAGCTCTTCGTGCGCCATTTTTCGAATTACTGCGAGAGCGGTGTGCCGTGGGGAACCCGCTTGCAGAATGGCTGCGGCACCTTTGCCGGTGTGACGGATACCGCACTGGCGTCTCTGGCGCGCATGGGTATAACCCACCTGTGGCTCACGGGGGTACTGCGGCACGCAACCCAAAGTGCCCACCCCGGTCTGCCGGCTGACCCGGCCTGTGTGGTGAAGGGCATAGCGGGCAGCCCCTACGCCGTGACCGATTATTTTGATGTCGACCCGGATTTGGCGCAGGAGCCGACGGCTCGTCTGCAGGAGTTCGCTGATTTGCTGGAGCGTGTGCGGGCTCATGGCATGGTTCCCCTCATCGATTTTATTCCCAATCACGTGTCGCGCAACTACTGTTCCACTGTGCGGCCGGAGCTGAGTTTCGGCTGCGAGGACGACACCTCCCGCTTTTTTGCGCGCGACAATTCGTTCTATTACCTCGAGCCCTGCAACAGTGGGCAGCTCATGCAGTTGCCTGAGGGCGAGTTTGTCCCCGAGCGTGGCCACGGGCGTGTGACCGGCAACAATGTTGCCACCCATAACCCCGGACCTTGTGATTGGTACGAAACCGCCAAGCTCAACTACGGTACCGATTACCGGCAGGGAGCAGACCCGGCGGAGGCCCTGCCGCGTGAGTTCGCCCCGACAGCCGCGGTGCCCCGTACCTGGCGGCTGATGGATGAAGTGCTGCGCTATTGGCAGGCGCTGGGCGTGGGCGGTTTTCGCTGCGACATGGCTCACATGGTGCCCATGCCGTTCTGGCACTGGGCTTTGGCGAATGCCCGCATGAGGGATGAAAGTACCTTCTTTATGGCCGAGGCCTACAACGACCACCTTAAACTCTGCCATGGCGATGTGCATGCCGGGCTGCTGGCTGCCGGTTTCAATGCCGTGTATGACAGCGGTTCCTACCGCTCGCTCAATGCCATTTTCGAGGGTTCCGCCTGGGCGAATGACCTTGACTCCTGCAATCGCCCCGAATCTTTTCTTTATGCTCGCGGGGTGCGTTACCTCGAGAACCACGATGAACCCCGACTGGCAGCTCCCTCTCACTGGGCAGGGCAGGGGGGCGTGGCGGCTCCCGCCCTCATGCTGGCGCAGTATGGCACTACCTGTGGCCCTGTGCTCTTTTACAACGGTCAGGAGGTCGGTGAGAGGGCGGACGGCCCCGGTGGTTATGGCGGCGACAATGGCCGCACGTCCATATTTGACTACACCTGTCTGCCGGTACTGCAGCGTTGGAGTAACGGCGGGGCATTCGACGGTTCCCGCATGACCCCGACAGAGCGTAGCCTGCGTGCGTATTGCGAGCGCTTGCTGCCCCTGCTGCAGCACCCCGCGCTCAGTAAGGGCGAGTTCTACGGCCTGAACTGGGCCAATCAGCAAACCCCCGGCTATGGCAGACAGCCCGGCGAAGAGTGCTCCGGCCACAAGCTCTATGCCTGCCTGCGCCATAACCGCAAGGCGCGAGCCACGCTGCTGCTTGTCTGCAATTTCGACACAACGGCACCCGCCACGACCTCCGTTCATATACCGGCAGATGCCTGCCAATGGGCAGGGCGCAAGGCCGCCGACTGCACGTTCCGTAATCTGCTCGACCCTGCTGCCCCGGAATGGCAGACAAGCCTGCAACAACTGCAGACGGTGGGCTTGCCGGTACATCTTCCCCCCGGTGGCGCCATGCTGCTGGAATGGTCATAAAATAAACTTTCGTTGGAACAAATGGGAAAGGGACAATTTGCAGAAGGACAAGTTACGATAGACAAGTTGGCATGTTCCGCTGCTTGCGGCACAGCCACCAAGCTCTATACATTGTAGATTGTAAATGGTAGATTGTAGATAAACATCAATTTATCTGTCAAAATAGGTCTGAACTTCTCATTATTCCAAGGTGTAAACTTTAACCTTCACACATCATGATTCGATTCCTGCTTTTCTTTTTCAGCCTTTGCCTGACGCTCGCCGCCGCTGAGCCTGCAACTTACCCCGCTCAGGTGGTGAAGCATCGTGTGGCGGCAGACGGCAGCGAGAGCCTGTTGACCCCGGTTGCACGCTATGTCGATGCCGCCGGGCGTACCGTGGATTTGGTGGGGGCTGTTCACCTGGGGGATGCCCGCTATTATCGCGCCCTTAACCGCGCTTTCCCTCGCTATGACAAGGTGCTTTATGAAATGGTGGATGGTGAGGGAGTTCCCGAAATGCTGCGTCTGGCTCGTAAAGTGGGGCAGGGCACAGCAACCGCTGAGGAGGCTGAGCGCTTTGAAGCCATGGTGCAGCTGAATGGCGATGGGGAGGGTAATCTCTTCGGTAATATGCTCAGTCATTACTATGTTATGATGTCACAGTTGCTTGACTTGAGGCTGCAGATGGAAATCATCGATTACAGCCTACCTAACATGGTGTTTGCCGATATGTCATCAGAGGAGCTGTCGGCGGCCATGAAACAGCGCGGTGAGAGCTGGCTGCGCCTTATTCTCTCTTCCATGTTCGAGGAGAGCGACTCCACCTCCCTTTCCGTCCTGAGTATGGATGCCGTGCAACTGCGCCGTACCATGATACGCGCTCTCGCCACTGAGAGTGATAGCTCTCTGGAGCACAGCGCCATTGTGGTGTCCCGCAATGAGCGCTGCATGGAGGTGCTGGATCGCGAGCTGACGACTGCCGAGAGCGGAGCACGCATCGCTATATTTTATGGTGCCATGCACCTGCGCGACATGCATTATCGCATGTTGGAGCGCGGCTTCAAATTGCAGGGCGTACAGTGGCTCACTGCTATTCGTGCATAGGCTGCCGACAGATACAATTTAAGAAAATAACGAAGCGTACATGAAGCCATACACTGATATACACACCGGTCTCAGCTCTGCCGAGGTGGAGGCCAGCAGAGCAAAATACGGCAGCAATCAGCTCACCCCGCCGTCCCGCGACCCGTGGTGGGTGCAGCTGCTCGAGAAGTTCACCGACCCGCTGATTGTCATTCTGATGGTGGCGGCTGTCATTTCATTCATTCCTGTTATCATTGCCGACCATAGCCCCATCGAGAGCATCGGTATCATTATCGCTGTGCTGCTGGCCACCTTGGTAGGCTTTATCAATGAGTACAAGGCCAACAAGGAATTCGATATCCTCAATCAGGTGAGCGATACCGAGCCGGTGCGCGTTGTGCGCGACGGCAAGCACTGCCAGGTGCCCAAGAATGAGCTCGTGGTGGGCGATATCGTCACCTTAGGGACAGGCGAAGAAGTGCCCGCCGACGGTGTGGTGCTCGAGGCCATTTCCCTGCGCATCAATCAGGCTTCCCTCACCGGTGAGTCAGAACCCGTGCTCAAAACCGCCGAGGCGGTGGAGGAAACGCTGGCCGGTGCTTACCCCCGCAATGTGGTGTTGCGCAGCACCCTCGTTTCCGAAGGTCACGGCATCATCTGCATTACCAAGGTGGGCGACGCCACTGAAATCGGTAAGGTGGCCGAAGCCGCATCCGAGGAATCCGACGAGAAATCCCCGCTTAACCAGCAGCTCGACGGCCTGTCCAAGGGGATTAACGTGCTGGGTTCCAGCATCGCTTTCTTCCTGTTCATCTCCCTTATCGTACACGATACCATTAAGGGTGGCTTTGTGCTCAGTGGCGTGCAGTGGGGCTTCTTTGCCGGTGTGATGGTCGCGATGGCGATTGCTCTGTTGCGTGTGTGGTACCCTATTCTGCAGGACCTGCTCGGTTACATGAAAATCGAGCTGCCTGCTCCCTCCATTGTGGAGAAGGAAGGAGCCATGCCCTGGCTCTGGTGCCTGATGGGCGGCGTGGTTGTATTCGGCCTTACCGTGGTAGGCATGGGGTCCTTCGGCCTTATCGACATGGCCGACCCCTCCACTTGGATGAGTGCCGTGGCAGCTGACCACATGCTCACTTATTTCATGATTGCCATCACCCTGATTGTGGTGGCCGTACCCGAGGGCCTGCCCATGAGCGTGACCCTCAGTCTGGCCTACAGCATGCGCAAGATGGCTCAGCAGAACAACCTCGTGCGACAGATGGATGCCTGCGAGACTATCGGTGCCGCTACCGTGGTGTGCTCCGACAAGACCGGTACTCTCACCACCAACCGCATGACCGTGCGCGAGAGCCATTTCCCCGCCGTCACGGAGCAGGGGGCTCAGGCTCCCATTTACCCGCTGCTGGCAGAGGCCGTGGCCGTGAACTCCACCGCCGATTTGGGGACAGACGGCGAGGTGCTCGGCAACGTGACCGAGGGCGCCATGCTCATGTTCCTGCGCGATGCCGGCTCTGACTACGAGAGCCTGCGCACCGGTGCCCCGGTAGTGGGGCAGCTGCCGTTCTCCACCATGAATAAGTTCATGGCTACGTGCGTGAGCTCGCAGGTCATGAAGGGCAGCGACATCATTTATGTGAAGGGCGCTCCCGAGATTGTGCTTGCCCGCTGTACTTCGGCATACGGCGAGGAACTCACCGAGGCCAAGCGCGCCGAGGTTCTTGCTACTATCACCACGGCTCAGCGCAAGGCCATGCGCGTGCTCGGTCTGGCCTACCGCGAGGGTAGCGCCGACAGTGCCGAGGCGATTAAGGATGCCGCTAATGAACTGGTATGGATGGGCTGCTTCGTCATTCAGGACCCCGTGCGTGCCGATGTGCCCGGCGCTATCGCTACCTGTCTGAAAGCCGGCGTTGGCGTGAAGATTGTCACCGGTGACAACAAGGAAACCGCCTGCCAGATTGGTCGCGAAATCGGCCTGCTGCCCGAGGGGGACCTGCCACCCCATGCCGTGATGACCGGTGAGGAATTCGCCGAGCTGAGCGACGAGCAGCTCAACGGCTGTGTGAAGGACCTCTGCGTGCTCTCTCGCGCCAAGCCGATGGATAAACTCAGGCTCGTCAACGCCCTGCAGCAGAATAATCAGGTCGTAGCCGTGACCGGCGACGGTACGAACGATGCCCCCGCCCTCAACCACGCCGATGTGGGCCTTTCCATGGGTATTACCGGTACTTCCGTCGCTAAGGAGGCCTCCGACATCATCCTGCTCGACGACTCCTTCGCCAGTATTACCCGCGCTATTAAGTGGGGGCGCTCTCTCTACCGCAACATTCAGAAGTTTATCGTGTTCCAGCTCACGGTGAACGTCGCAGCCTGCGGTATTGCCGCGCTCGGACCCTTCATTGGTGTTGACCTGCCCCTTACGGTCACCCAGATGCTGTGGGTCAACCTGATTATGGATACCTTCGCCGCTCTTTCGCTCGCCACCGAGCCGCCCAGCGATGATGTGATGAATTGTGCTCCGCGTAATAAACTGGCCTTTATCATTACGCCCGATATGTGGAAGTGGATTCTCGGCCTCGGTGTAGCCTTCATTGCCGCACTCATTGCCTATGTCATCCACATTACTCCCGAGGGTGGCGGTGAACCCTCCAGGCACGATGTCACACTGCTCTTCACCGGCTTTGTGATGCTGCAGTTCTGGAACCTCTTCAACGCTCGCGTGTACGGCTCCGACAAGAGCTGCCTGAGTGGAATTCTGAGCAATAAGAGCTTCCTGTTCATTGCAGCCGTCATCCTCTTCGGGCAGGTACTCGCTGTTGAGTTCGGCGGCAACGTCTTCCGTACCGAGTCCCTCAGCCTGCAGGAGTGGCTCATCCTTGCCGCCGTCACCTCCCCGGTGCTCATCGTCGGCGAAATCGTACGCTTCATCGCCCGCGTCCGCAAGGCCTGATAAGCTACGCACCATACCCCCTCATTCATCCCTGCCACCGCGTTCAGCCGCCGTGGCAGGGATTTTTATTTTATTACGAATAAGTAAATGTAGATGCTGTTTGCAATACGCTTATGATAAAAGAGATACAGCTGCCGGATCGAAAATGAAAACGTACTTTAAGAAAAATGGCAAAATTCTTAAAATATATTTTAAGGTGTGGTAATTTCGGTTAAAAATCAAAAGCTTACGATATAATATCCGGCGTAGCGATTACGTGCATCGACCTCAACCTCGTCCTTTATTTGGCTCCCTTCCGGAACAATTCCGCGTCTTTTCTACTGGCGGGTACCATGTAGCGCGAGCGGAGCAGGGCGGTATCCCGGTGGCCCATCTCCAACTCCGGCATAGTTGAGAGAGAACTCTATTTAATTGGGCATCTCGAAAAATTCTGCAAAGAGCAATTTGTAGAAGTACGAGGGACGAATTCCGAGGGACGAATTTATGAGTTCCGCGGGCTTTGCCCGCCGAATATCAGAACCCGCGCTTGCGCGGGTGGCATATGGTAGCCGGGCGGCGTAAGCCCCCGGATAGCAATGAAAAACATATTGGAACCCGCACAGGGTGCGGGTGGCATAAACGGTGGCTCTGATATAATGCGGTGAATACATGGCACCATTTTGTATCAACGGTTTATGCCACCCACACAAGTGTGGGTTCTCATATTTTTTATCGGTTGACATGGGGCTTA
>JAZSEM010000057.1:0-27683 GCA_045531695.1 Akkermansia sp. | reverse complement strand
ACTAACTAATAGGCCGCGAGCCCCTCCCTGAGCGTATTGCTACTTTACTCTTGCGAGACTATCAGGTATTAATCCCAGTTTCCCGGGGCTATCCCTGTCTCAGGGGCAGGTTGCTCACGTGTTACTCACCCGTGCGCCACTAAGTGACCGAAGCCACTTCGTTCGACTTGCATGTCTTATCCACGCCGCCAGCGTTCGTTCTGAGCCAGAATCAAACTCTCCATAATATATAATTAAGAAATTGCTGGACCAATGAATCTTTCGATTCATCAGTACCGTGTAACCCCGCTCCGAAGTTCCACAGAACTTCATCTCGGCGTAGGCCACGGCACGCGTCACGACCTTTTCCTTCCCTCTCTTTTTCCTCTCCGGCACCCCACCCGGAAGGTTGTATCCGGTGGCGAGCTTCTCAGCTCAGCCGTGGTGCCACGGAAAGTCCGTATGTTAAAAACTGCCTCGCCCGGCCGCCGCTCAGCGTTGCTTGTTTCAGCGTTTCGCTTAGCTCTTTCGGGCTGCACCGTGTCGGTGTGCCGAGAAGTATACACGAATCATCGCCGCACGTCAAGCTCATTTTTCAAAAATTTTGCATTTTTTTGCAACAATTTTTCAAAAACATTGAAAAATCAACGTTTTCAAAAATCACATTTTTGACACTTTTTCCCATTTTCCTCAAATTCTCTTCATTTTTCCGTACTATCCCTCCCCTACTGTGTGCTCTCACACGCACCATCCGGATCTTCCTCCCATGCACAATTTACCCCATTCCTTCAAGAATGCACCTTGACTTTCGAAACATAACGCGTAGTATATAGGAGGTATCACCCACTTTTCCGTCGATTTCCGCCATCCATCGACGTCGCCTGTAAAGCGAAGGCGGATTAGGTTTACTTTTATTAAACCTAATGATAGAATTTAATTGACATCAGCACACGACTAAATTAAACTATCAATCAACATCATACATCCCGCAAAAAGTATGGCAACAAGAATTTATCAAGGGCGCGTACTCAGCGCCCAATACGACAACGCAAGCAATTGCACCTTTGACACCCCCGCAATCGATGCACTGCTTGAGACCTTCAATCTGTTTCAAGACGCCGTTAACTACCATCTTGTAGCGTTAGCCGGCATGGCTGCCCCAACTGTGGAAAGTTACGCTGCGCAATTCCGCAAACAGATAGAAATGATATGGACGCAGCATCCGCGCAACAATACGCAATGCCAAACCCTGCAGCAATCCGTCACCAAAACGCTGAATATTCCATCAGATTCCAGTTTTGACGAGGCTTTAAACGAGATATTCAGCAACACCGAACACCAAGAGTTACTGCCTTACGTACTTCACTACATTACCGAGCGCACCAGTGCAGGAGATGGAGCAATCCAACAGGAAGGCCGGAGCCTACTCCCGAAACTGTGCGATGCCGGCTTTAAGGGTAATTACGATTACAGCGCCAAAGAAAAAAAGGCAACAAATGGCAAACTTCGACTTCAGCAAGAATTGAACCGAGAGGGAATCAGCGAAGAGGAACTTATCGCGCTCTCTAAAGAAATGGATTTATCGTGGGCCGGAATTAAAACTCAGCCCAATGCTGACCATACAGGCTCCATGCTCTACTCAGAGGCTGATACTTACCAGCAGGTGAAGGAAACCATGATGGAACTCTGCGAAACCATCAAAAAAAGCGGAGATAGCGTATGGGCAAAGTATGCTAATGAGCATAAAATCGACCTATTGGCAAGAGTAAATGAAGCGCTCCACACCCCCCTTCAAATATCTGCTGACCATCTGCTGGCAAAAAACAACAAGGCTGTTCCTTCGCTCAAACAGGCTGCCGTGTTTTTTATGTTTTATCCTTGCCAAATATCGGCAACACTGCTCACCCTCAAACTCGGCAAGGAAAAGAAAAAGAAAAATGAAACAGTAGTCTATGATTGTTCCACTTTAGAAAACGATCCTGTTCTTCTTTGTCGAGGAAAACGCGGATACATCTATAAAGGATACACCGCACTTTCTGCATGGGAACAAAACGGGAGCAAAATGTATTCTGCGGAATGGGATATTCTGGCCTTTAAAGAAGCGCTCAAAACCCTTCACTCTTTCGAATTGAAAACAGAGGAGCGTAGAAAGCATGTAGAAGAGCTTAAAAATAAGCTGCGCTACATTGAAGAAGGTGTCGGTAAAATTACAGGCGAGGATGATGAAAATGATACCCCCCTGCCCGTACTTGGTGGCGACCCTCGTTTCGAACTGCTCAAACAACTGGTAGAAGAAATAGCACCGGGAGATTACGATAATTACACCATATCTCACCGAGCGCTGCAAAAATACGAAGAAGTTTTGCAAAGCTGGCAAAAAGCAGAAAAACAAGGTAAATGTAGTGAAGAAACGTTCATCAACATCGTTCGTAGCGAACAAGGAACAAGCGAGCGCTTCGGTTCCGGTGTCTTATTCGAGGCCCTTTGCCGGAAAAAATACCAGCCTATCTGGCACGATTGGCAAGACACTTCGAAACAGCCAAAACCCAGGTCACAGAATATACTGCGGGATTTCAATATCTGGCAGGAGATCAAACAAGAAATCGAGCAGTACGAACGACCAGTCAATATCACAGCTGCAGATGCCATAGAATCCCCCAGACAACTGCTCTTCTCAGATCTGAAAAATTTCGGTCCGAAAAGCAAAGGTCATGAATTTGTTAGAGGTCAAAAAAACACGCTCCGTTTACGAGTGGCAGTAAGGAACTCCGCCGGACGGCTGGAAGGAGCGACCATCATTGTGCGTTACTCAGCCCCAAGATTTGAACGCGATGAGCTGGGAACGGATTCAGCTTGTTGGCTGCCGGACAAAAAAGGCGGTAACATCGTAACAAGTTGGCTGCAGCCCATGATGAAAGCGCTTAATCTCGATTCTGCGCAACTCAACATGAGCAAAGAACCGGCCGTAGCCCTACAGGTAAAAGGTCTACGAAACAAGCAAAGCAGTTGCTACCTGAACTTCCCGGTTTCTTTTGATTTTGCCCCCATACACGACCAAATTGGGAAAGCGGCTATTTGGAATTATCAAATGCTTGGAGGTAAAGACGAAAAGCTGCATTTACACTGGCCGGGAACCTACTCAGCTACCCAATCGCCTTGGTGGCAATCACAAAAATTAATAGATTCAGGATTTACTGCTTTATCTATTGACTTGGGTGTTCGCTACGCTGCAGCTTGGGCACTTATAAACGTCCAAACGGCCTCTACACTCCATACGGCAAAAGGAACACAACTCAATGGTAGACCCATAGGTTACGATGGTAATAACCACTGGTATGGGTTCTGTACAAAAAATGGCCTCATCAAAATAGACGGTGAAGGCAACGGGCAAAAATCAGATGCAGCAGGAAGACCACTCCCCGCCGGTATTGGACAAGCAACGCCCGAGGATGAAGAACTGGCAACCCAGTTGTATAATTTGGTTGGTGCAACGTACGACTCTGCTCCGAACATACTCATCTTGTGCAATCGAGCTAACAAGATTTTCCGCAGATTGCTCAGCAGATGCCGAAAATTCCAATCCATGCTCGTCAAACTGAAAGACGAGTCACAACAAGAAGCCGCTCTCCGTGAGGCCTACGATTACTTCTCTTACAATGAGAAAACAAAAGAATACATACCGGATATTCTCAAATATTTGCAACAGAAAGATGTAGCTAAAGTTAAAGAGCATTTGTTTGATGCCATCATTGACTTACGGAAGACACTGCCCAAAGCAGCAGCAAAACTTGCTAACCTTGTTTTACCACGTAAGCACGGAGAATGGATATGGGTACATGATTCAAAACCCGGTTACATCTGCAGCGGGAGATTAATCATGGGCAATACAAATAAGCCACAGCGACGAGTTTTCCTCCGTGGCGGACTTTCTATCGCACGATTGAGTCAAATTGAAGAACTTCGCCGAAATATCCAATCGATGAATCGCATTCTACATACCGCCCCGGGAGAACAGGCTGATTTCGGCGCTTCATTGAGAAACATTTCGGTAGTAGACCCCTGCCCGGACATCCTCCGAAAAATAGAAAATATTCGAGAGCAACGCGTCAATAAAATCGCTCATGAAATCGTTGCTCAGGCTCTCGGAGTTCGCCTGCTCCCACCGAGAAAAGATAAAAACCCGGACAATCGAGATATCGTACATGGAGAATACGAGCCTATACCCAATCGACGCCCCGTTGATTTCGTAGTCTTGGAAAATCTCAGTCGTTACCGTACCTCCATTGATCGCTCTCCTGATGAAAACTCAACCCTCATGCGGTGGGCTCACCGTCAGATTGTAGCAAAAGTCCAACAGCTACTGGAAGAAGTATTCGGCATACCGGTCATCTGCACCCACGCGGCCTATACCTCAAAGTTTGATTCCCAATCGTCAGCACCAGGATTCAGAGCTGTAGAAATGACAGAATGGCGTTTAAAAGATTTGGGAGAAAAAGCCAACGAAAAAGACCAGCAACTGTACAAGATTTACAAGGATTTGTACAATCAGGCCAAGGATAAACGAGATGGACTGAAATTGCTGATGCCCGGTAGAGCCAATGACGGCGAATACTTTATAAGCAATACAAAAGATGGAGTACGTATGCTCAATGCCGATATTAATGCAGCCATTAATATCGGGTGGCGCGGACTGGCTGCACCGGAATCGCTTCACCTCCTTCACCGTGTAAGATTGAACAAGAAGAAAGGTTCTGTCACCCCCGTTTATTCCAACAAACGCGAAAAAGCGCTGGAGAAAAGCTGGAACTTTAATCTGGTTACAGCTGCAGAACAAAGCAATGATTTCGCTTCTACGTTCTGGATTGCCGCCGAGTCAGATATCCCACCAATGGCACAATATGGCTCACCGCAATCAGATTCCCCCTGTAAACTGGCGCATGGAAAAACACTCTGGAGCAGAATAAAAGCTCAGCACTGGCAGCTTTGTCACCTCTTTAACATAAGAGTACTGCAAAAGGTCGGTGTTGACGCCACAGCTCTCCAGACGCATCTCAATAAGTGTAAGCTACTCTCAGAAGATGACTCCGACATCACCATCTGATGGGGAGCAGCAACCTCCGCACATGCCTGTGCGGAGGTTGCACAATTATGTTTACTGCCCCAGGCTTTTCTACCTGCAGTGGATAGAGAATATATTCGTCCACAATGAAGATACCGTACAGGGCAGTGCCATACATAAACGTGTAGATTCTCCCGACAAAATCCGACAGGAGGCACTACTAGAGGAAGGTGGTACCTTACGTTCCATACATCTTACCTCTGATTGCCTGCAATTGACGGGCATTATCGATATTATCGAACATGCCGAAGATGGCAAGCGAATACTCCTGGACTATAAAAAGGGCTCCCCTCTGAAAAATCTTCAGGGAGAATGGGTAGCCAAGGAAAACGATGCCATTCAACTGGCTGCTTATTCTCTGTTGTTGAAAGAAGAAGGCATCAGCGTGGACTCAGCTGCAATATATTATGCCGAAATCAAACGACGAATATACGTAGAGTTGAGCGAAGAACTCTACGAGCGATTCTACCGCTATTTATCCGAAGCCCAACAGCTCGCCGCAACGGCTAAGTGCCCTCCGCCACTCTGCCGAAATCGCTGTTTTTCCTGTTCAGCCTACCCCGTCTGTCTACCTTTTGAGTCTCGTTACTGGGCTCACAATACAGAGAACGAAGAACTACCGCCACGAGCGCCTATGCCGGAACAGGATAATGGCGAAATTCTGGTAGTTCAGTCAACCGACGCCTACATAGGGTTGAAAGGCGGTGAAATCTTCGTACGTAAAGGAGGTGAAATAGTTAGCAAACACCCTATTCACCAGTTATTTTCGGTTAATCTATATGGCGCCATCCAGATTTCCGCACAAGCCCAACAGGCGCTTTTGCAAAATAACATCCCCCTTGCATGGTTCAGTCCTGCGGGGCGCTATATCGGTTCAGCCACAGGGCTCCCCTGTAGTGGTGTAGATGCAAGACTGGGACAAGCCAGGCTCTGGGCATCCCCCGAAGACCGATTACTGTTAGCCTCAACCATTATTCGCTCCAAAATCCACAATCAGCGTGTCCTCCTCATGCGTAATGGTCAGGCCGATGAAGCCACGCTGAAAAAACTCGCGCAGTTACGAGATTCCTGCTCTTCTCAACCTTCGCTCCACTCTCTCAGGGGAGTAGAAGGCTCAGCTGCAGCTCTCTATTTTGAAAACTTTGCCACAATGCTTAAACCGGGAATTGAGTTCAACTTTAACGGGCGAAACAGAAGACCGCCCAAAGACCCGGTGAACGCGCTCTTATCTCTTGCCTATTCCGTCCTAAGCAAGGAACTGACAGGCATTGCTCACACCGTAGGACTAGACCCATTCCTTGGGTTCTTTCACTCTCCTCGCTACGGCAGACCGGCACTGGCCCTCGACATGATGGAGGAGTTCCGCCCTCTCATCGCCGATTCTATGGTTCTCACCCTTATCAACCGCGCTGAAATATGTGCCGATGATTTTATCTCGACAACTAAGGGCGTCATGCTCAAGGACAGCGCCCGCAGGCAATTCTGGCGAGCATGGACCAGGAGAATGGATACCGAAATAACTCACCCGCATTTTCAATATAAAATGAGCTACAGACGTATGCTTTCTGTCCAAATGCGGCAGTTATGGAGATTCTGCAGAGGAGACATCTCAATATTCCACCCGTTCACAACACGATGAACAGACACAGATTTCTGATTTGTTATGATATAGCAGATGCCAAACGCCTGCGCCATGTTGCCCGCGTTTGTGAATCCTACGGTACCAGAATTCAATTTTCTGTTTTTGAAAGTGCTCTGTCGCCCACCATGCTTGCCAGATTAAAAAGTGAGCTCGAGGATATTATTAACCATGCCAACGACCAAATTATGTTTGTTGATTTAGGAGTTGATGATTCTTCTACCCCTTTCACCATTCAATCCATTGGTCTTCCATACATCAAAAAAAGCAGAATCACAATTATTTGATTGACCTTTGTTCAAAAAATTGGTAACTTACCCTTGGTTTCATCCACGTTTCGAATTAGCTACCGCCTTCGGTTAATTCTTCAGTATATTGACATCAGCGAGTGCTTAATTGCTGCTCATTTCACCAGATGATGCTCGCAAGCATTGACGGTGAACATCATACAATTCGTATAACAAGTATAGCAATTCCGCATGTGGTATATCCGACCGGTACGCTCGCAACTAGTGACTCAACGTGTTGACAATCTGCGGTCTCAACCCGGGTGAGCAGCACTCATTGATGTCAGCGATACTGAATGGCGGCAGCGTGCGCAGGTCGTCGATGTAGTCCATCACCGAGCAGCACTCATTGATGTCAGCGATACTGAATGGCGGAACATACGCAAAATATAGCGCCGGGAACCTTGACGGGCAGCACTCATTGATGTCAGCGATACTGAATGGCGGTCCTTGCGAGTCATACCCAGACAATGCACCTTGGCAGCACTCATTGATGTCAGCGATACTGAATGGCGGCCTTCTTCTGTTGGTGGTTCAGTCTCTACCCATTCGCAGCACTCATTGATGTCAGCGATACTGAATGGCGGAACATGCCGCACAGTTCGGATCATGACGGGTACAGCGGCAGCACTCATTGATGTCAGCGATACTGAATGGCGGAACCTGACATGGCAGAAAAAGGGGTACGGACGCAATGCAGCACTCATTGATGTCAGCGATACTGAATGGCGGCACCTTGCAATGGTGAACAAGCCGATGCCGATGAGCAGCACTCATTGATGTCAGCGATACTGAATGGCGGAATTCTTTTCGACATCGTTCATTGCTCTCGTTGCAGCAGCACTCATTGATGTCAGCGATACTGAATGGCGGACCGGGTACGCCAACGTTGACCACCTGCTGTCCCTGCAGCACTCATTGATGTCAGCGATACTGAATGGCGGTTACGATAGATTTTCACAAAAAGCAAGCCTAAAATGCAGCACTCATTGATGTCAGCGATACTGAATGGCGGGTGTCGCGCTCTCGGTCGCGCCACAGGATGCGGAGGCAGCACTCATTGATGTCAGCGATACTGAATGGCGGACCGATGCGCAGAGACACGCCGCCACCACCCACGGCCAGCAGCACTCATTGATGTCAGCGATACTGAATGGCGGGGCCAGCCGGTGGTGAAATACGAGTCCATACCGGCCAACGCAGCACTCATTGATGTCAGAAAATAAGAAAATCATATGTAGCAACATAGGCCTCGTGAAACTGAATACAAAATCAAAAAACAAACACAGTCGTACATATCCCAAAAAAGCGCAACAAAATACGTTCGCTCTGCTGAAATAGCTTGACGTGGTGTAGGAAATGGGGTAGTCTGGAATGGACATGACACCGACCAATCAACATTCCCACACGATATCCGTTCTTGTAGAAAACAAGTTTGGCGTGCTTTCGCGCGTGGCCGGTCTGTTCTCGGGCCGAGGCTACAACATTCATTCACTCAACGTGGCACCGTGCGAGGATCCTAATTTCTCGCGCATGACGATTGATGTGAACGAGGGCAGCGAGAAGCTGGACCAGGTGATTAAACAGCTGAGCAAGCTGGTGAACGTGGTGGAGGTAATCGACTACCGCGATGAGCCGACCGTGACCCGTGAGGTGGTGCTCATGCGAGTGCGCTTCGGTGAGAAGAAGCAGGAAATCCTGGAGCTGTGCAATATATTCGGTGCCCGAATTCTGGATGCAACCCGCGAGCTGCTGACGATTGAGATTTACGGTGGTCCGTTCCGTATCGAGCGTTTCCTGAACCTGATGCAGGATTACGATGTAACGATGCTGACGCGCTCGGGCAAGATTGCCGTGGTAAAACCGAGATAATTTGGAAGGACGAAGGACGAATTCCGAAGGACGAAGTTTAGAATTTGGCGGGCGTGACCCGCGGTTTGGAGCCGTTGTCTTTGCAGACAACGGCTTTTTTGTGGGGCGAAGCTGCCGTGCAGGTGAGGAACTTTTAGTATCTAAGAACTCGGCAAATTGGAACTTATAGGGAAGTACGAAGGACGAATTCCGAAGGACGAAGTTTAGATTTTGGCGGGCGAGCCCGCGGTTTGGAGCCGTTGTCTTTGCAGACAACGGCTTTTTTTTAGCAAAAAATCTGATATTCTGCGTGACGTGCGGGGGAGAATGTGATATAATTTCCGCGCACACGGTACATTATAAGATGATAACATCAGACTTTCTCGTGATAGGCAGCGGCGTGGCAGGGTTGAGTTTTGCTCTGCGCGCAGCCGAACATGGCAAGGTAATAGTGCTTTGCAAGAGTGATCCGCTGGTGAGCAGCTCTGCGAAGGCACAGGGGGGTATTGCGGCGGTGATTGATAAGAATGATACCTTCGAGGAGCACGTGGCCGATACGCTGGATGCCGGCGCGGGGCTGTGCGATGAGGAGGCGGTGCGTACGATTGTGACGGAGGCACCGGCTGCTATCCATGAGCTGCTGAACTGGGGTGTGGATTTTGACCAGGAGGAGAACGGCGGTTTTGACCTGGGTCGCGAGGGTGGCCACGGTAAGCGCCGAATTCTGCATGCCAAGGATACCACCGGTCTGGAAATCAGCACGAAGTTGCTGGAGCGTGTGCAGCGCCACCCGAACATTGAGCTGCTGGATCACCGCATTGCTATCGATTTGATTACAACGGCCAAGCTGGGCTGTGTGACCGAAGACCGGGTGCTGGGTGCCTATGTGCTGAACCCGGCGACGGGCGAGGTGGATATTTTCCGCTGCGACCGCATTATGCTGGCAACCGGCGGCACGGGGCGCGTGTACATGTACACCACGAACCCGAGCACGGCAACGGGCGATGGTGTGGCGATGGCCTGGCGCGCGGGTGCCAATATATCGAACATGGAGTTTGTGCAGTTCCACCCCACGACCTTCTACAACCCGAAGGCCAGTGACCGCGAGGGGCTTACCTTCCTGATTTCGGAAGCAGTTCGCGGTGAGGGCGGTATACTGAAGGGGCCGGATGGCTGCGAGTTCATGCAGAAGTATGACCCGCGCAAGAGCCTGGCACCGCGTGATATTGTGGCCCGCGCTATCAACAGTGAGATTCTGCGCACGGGTCACCCCTGCATGTACCTCGATATGACCCACAAGCCCAAGGGGTTCATGAAGGAGCGCTTCCCCTACATTTACGAGACCTGCAAGAGCTATGGTGTGGATGCCGAGGTGGATATGATACCGGTGGTGCCCTCCGCTCACTATCAGTGCGGTGGTATTCAGACCAATACGAACGGGCAGACGAGCCTGCGCGGTCTGTTCGCCGCCGGTGAGAGTGGCTGCACGGGGCTGCACGGCGCGAACCGCCTGGCCAGTAATTCCCTGCTGGAGTGCGTGGTGATTTCCAAGCGCGCGCTGGCTACCATGCTGACCCGCCTGCCCTTGGCGCACAAGATGGAGGAATACCCCATACCGGAGTGGGTGCACGGCGAGAAGGCTGAGCGCGATGACCTGGCAATTCTGTACCACTGCTGGGATGAGGTGCGCCGCACGATGACGGACTATGTGAGCATTGTGCGCACGAACCACCGTCTGCAGCGCGCAGCGACCCGCCTGCGCAACATCAACCGCGAAATCAATGAGTACTACTGGGGCTACCGCGTGACACCCGAGATTGTTGACCTGCGCAATCTGGCGCTCACGGCGTCCCTGATTGTGGACTGCGCCATTCGCCGTCAGGAAAGCCGAGGCCTGCACTTCACGCTCGATGCCCCCGACAAGCTGCCGGTTGCCCGCCCGAGCGTGCTGCGCAATTGGTGAGTTGGAATTACGATTTACGAATTACGAAGAGTTGAACTAAGGAATGAGGTTTTTCGGTGTTGTACTGAGTTGTGTGTTAGGTCTGCACGTGCTGCCTGCCTATGCTGCCACACCGCAGCAGGTGGAGCGCGCCGCTGCGGCTCGTCGCCCCAAACTGGTGAAGCGCGAAAGCTCCGAGGCACTCAAGAAGCTGAAAGCAGAGCGAGTGAAAGCCGCCTCCATCAAGGCGGGCCCCCTCAAGCCGAGTATTGACCAGAGCCACCGCAGCAATTTCCCGGACCCGAAGCTGCGGCCGACCGGCAACCGCAAGGGAGCCTACCCCTGGCACTACGATATTACCGCCACCTATTTCTACATCGGCGAGCGTCCGACCAAGAATAACCCCACGCCGAATACAGCCAGCAGCTGGGACAGCGCATGGGATGACAACTACGGCGGTTTCGATGACCCGAACCCGGCCCACCGCTGCCCGCGCACCTACGCCCCGCTGGCATTCACGCCGCAGCTCAATCCCTTCTATGTGGCGCTGCCGTACAACGATATCCACAAGGGTGGTCCCAAGCCCGAGGCAGCCAAGGTTATCCCTTGGTACCGCCGCGACAAGGACGGCAAGTACGAGTCCGTATGCCGTGGCACGTGGGTGCAGATTTACTACAACGGGCGCTATTGTTTTGCCCAGTGGGAGGACTGCGGCCCCTTTGTGACGGATGACTGGCAGTATGTGTTCGGCACAGCCCGCCCGAAGAACACCGCCAACAAGTGCGCCGGCATTGATATTTCCCCGGCGGTGCGCGATTATCTGGGCATAAAGGGCGGCACAGCCACGGTGCACTGGCGCTTTGTGGATTTCTCCCTCGTGCCGGGTGGTCCCTGGGCTCGATTCGGCAAGGACAATCCCTTTGTCAACCCGGCGCTCAAGCACGCTGTGCGCAAGTACGAGCAGCGAGTTAAGCGCTCCAAGGTATCCCGCGCGGCTCGCTGAGTCGCCATCATCATTTCAACCATCAACACACCACTTCCCGGATGTTCCGTAATCTGATTTTCGACTGGTCGGGCACGCTGTGCGACGATATGGCGCTCACGATTGAGGCCACGAACTATGTACTGTCCCAGTATGGCCGCGCCCCGCTGGATCGCAAGGCATTCCGCGCAGAGTTCCAGCTGCCCTACCCCGATTACTATGCGGTGAAGATTCCCGAGGCTCGTCTGGAGGATTTGGAGAACTACTACCGGAAGGCCTTTGCTGCCTCGACCGTGGGGGTGACCATCATACCGCATGCCAAGGAGTTCGTGCAGTGGTGCCGTGCCGTCGGCATACGCTGTTTCATTCTTACCAGCATGGACCCGAAGGCCTTTAAAGAGCAGGCCCATGAGCTGGGCATGTACGATTACTTCGAGCACATTCACTCCGGTATTCATAACAAGGAGCACTACATCGGCACGCTCATGAAACAGCACGGGCTTGTGCCTGCCGAGACGGCATTCATCGGCGACATGCAGCACGATATCAATGCCGCCCACTGCGCCGGTATAACGGGTATCGGTACCCTGACCGGGTACAATAACCCCATGCAGCTGGCCGAGGCCGAGCCCGAGCTGACGGTGCCCCACTTGGGTGCGCTGCAGGCCCTGCTGAGCAAGGCTCCCGCCCCGACGCAGGACAGCATAATGCTCAATGGCTTGGAGCTACTCTGCCACATCGGTGTGCCCGAGGAGGAGCGCGCCACTGCTCAGCGGCTCACGGCCGATATCACGCTGGTGCCCCCCTGCTCCTTTGCCGATATGGGGGAGGACATTGACCGCACCATCAATTACGATACGCTGTCCCGCCGCTTGGCCGAGGTGGCTGCAGCCGAGCCGACGGTGCTGATTGAGACCTTGGCCGGTAAGCTGGCCGATTGCTGTGTGCAGGAGTTCGGTGCTCTGCGTGCCGAGGTGGTGCTGCACAAGTACATACTGCCCCAGTTGCGTTCCACTGCCGTGCGAACGGTTAGGATGTTGAATGTTGAATGTTGAATGTTGGATGTTGAAAGTTGAAAGTTGAAAGTCTTTGAGTTTGGCGGCTACGCCGCGGGCTGCAGGGCTTTTGCAACGGTTACTGGCCACGCCTTGGGGGCGTGGGGCGAAGGGGGTGACGATTTTGAAGTTTGGATTTTTCCGGCTTCGAGTCAGCCCTTTCGGGCTGCTTTCTACGCCGAGACAGGGAAAGTCTTTGAGTTTCCTGCGGGATTAATCAACTTGCCTGCCACGGCGTAGCTGTAGCGAAGCCGGGTCCTTCGTAACTTGTCCTTTAGCCTTTGGCGGTTGTGAACTCGATGGTGCAGCAGAGTGTGCCCTGTACGCGCAGCTGAACCCAAGCTGCAGTGGGGCTGAGGATGAGGGAGGGCTCGATGATGGCGCCGGGGGCCACGGGGCGCTTGTACTCCACGCGCAGTCCGGTGGGTTCGAAGTCGGCGGGCAGGAGCTCGAGTGCCATGCGGATGTAGTGGGCGTTGTTCACGTGGCGGTTGTAGTCGATGTCGTTGCGCAGCACCTGAATGGCAGGCATGCTCTGCTCGGGCAGGTCGGCCGGCGGTGTGACTTTGCGCTCGCCGTAGGTCATGTGCAACGGCGGTTCTATGCTCATGCGGTCGGTCACGCTCTGCGGCAGGCGCAGCAGGCGACCGGTTTCGGCGCTTACAAATGCCCCGATGGCCCAGGAAAGATAGCAGGGGCACCCCTTTGAATCGTAAATGGCAGTGTTGCGATAGCCGAAGGGGCCCTGAGTGCCGTACACAGATGTGGAGCAGGTCAGCAGCTCGCCCAGTTCGGGCACGCGCAGTACCTCCACCTGGCGGAAGTTCAGCAGCTGGGCCGCGCGGTTCTCAATCAGATAATTCAGGAATGCCGGCTCGCTCTCTTTCCACATTTCCGAGCAATCCTGCATGAGCTGCAGGGCTGAGAAAAGTTTCATGCGGCCCTCGGCATCCGTTCGGCTGGGTGTCACAATCTGAGAAATACTGAACATAGCGCGAGCATTTTACCCTCCCCCGGTACGGCTGTCAAGAGCAACAAATGGCACCTCTAACAGACCAAGTGCTGCAATTCCCGCTATTTTTTGCTTGAATCCCTGAGCGAAAAAGACTAATCTGGAGATTGTAAATAAACCATCAACACGATTATGATAGATTTCAATAACGGCAGTCTTTTTAAGCTCTCCCCCGTAGACCCGAACAGCCAGTTGGAAAAGGTTGGTCCCCTGCTGGTTGAGGGCGAGTATCTTATCGCCGCCTTCAAGGCCATTCGCGATTCAGTGATCTTCACCAACAAGCGCGTGATTGCCGTCAATGTGCAGGGTATCACCGGCCGCAAGGTCGACTTTACCTCCCTGCCCTACAGCAAGGTTCAGGCCTACTCAGTGGAGACTGCCGGCACCTTTGACCTGGACTGCGAGCTCGACCTCTTCTTCAGTGGCGGTATCGGTCAGGTACGCTTTGAGTTTAAGGGCAGTTGCGACGTTATTGCCCTGAGCAAACTGATAGCAAGTTACCTGCTTTAACAGAAAAAAGTAGGAAGTTCTGCGATAATTGGGGAAAAATCGAAAAGAAAGCTTGACCTGACTCTAGCTTTAAGCTAAACTAGGCTTGGACAAATATGCGTTATCCGATACTGACAGCAGAAGAGGCCGCCGCTCTGATAGAGAACGGCGAGTGCATAGGCCTGAGCGGATTTACCGAAGCGGGGGCAGTAAAAGTGGTGCCCAAGGCAATCGCAGAACGAGCAAAGGCGGAGCATGCCGCCGGGCGTCCGTTCACGCTGAAGGTGATGTGCGGTGCATCGAACAGCCCGGCTGTGGACGGCGAGCTGGCCCAGGCAGAGTGCGTGAGCATGCGCATGCCCTACATGTCCTGCCCGCACACACGAGCCCAGATTAACAAAGCCGAGGTGCCCTACATCGAGCCGCATATTTCGCTCTTTGCGCAGAACATGCGCTACGGCATCATACCGCGCGTGCACACGGCGATTGTGGAAGTGTGCGATGTGACCGATGACGGCAAGCTGGTGTTCACCATGAGCCAGGGCTCCTCGGCGGATTTCTGCCTGATGGCCGACCGTATCATACTGGAGCTGAATACCTACCACAAGCCCTGTCTGGCCGATATACACGACATCTTCATACCCGAAGATCCGCCCAACCGCACGCCGATTCCCCTTGTGGCCCCCGAGGAAAAAATCGGCACGCCGTATGTGCAGGTAGACCCCGCCAAGATTGTGGGTGTGGTGATGAACCACCAGAAAGACGGACTGCCCCACTACCGCCCGAACGACGAAGTGACCGACAAAATCGGCGAGAACGTCATTAAGTTCCTGGAGCGCGAGTACGCCGCCGGGCGCATACCGCCGGACTTCCTGCCCATACAGAGTGGCGTGGGCAACGTGGCCAATGCCGTGCTGAAGGCGCTGGGGCGCTCCAAGGTCATACCGCCGGTGAAGATGTACACCGAGGTGATTCAGGAGAGTGCACTGGAGCTGGTGCGCAACGGGCGAGTGACCTTTGCGAGCGGCTGCTCGCTGTCCGTGAGCGATGAAGCCATGGAGGAGGTGTACGAGAACTTCGATTTCTACCGCGACAAGTTGCTGCTGCGCCCGACAGAAATGACCAACAACCCCGCCATTGTGCGCCAGTTGGGGCTCATCTGCATGAACACCGCGCTCGAGGCCGACATCTTCGGCAACGTGAACAGCACCCACATACTGGGCAGCAAAATCATGAACGGTATCGGCGGCAGTGGCGACTTTGCCCGCGCAGCAGCCATCACCATCTTCAGTTGCCCCTCGGTGGCGAAGGGTGGCGCCATATCAGCCATCGTGCCCATGGTCAGCCATGTGGACCACACCGAGCACGACGTACAGATACTCATCACCGAACAGGGTATAGCCGACCTGCGCGGCAAGTCCCCGCGCGAGCGCGCAGAGCTTATTATCGAGAACTGCGCTCACCCCGAGTACCGCCCGCTGCTGCGCAAGTATGTGGCGCTGACTCCCACCGGGCACACCCCGCACAGCCTCGAGAAAGCCTACTCCTTCCACCTGGCTTTCAAGAACACAGGCGACATGCGCAACGTCGAGCTGTGAAGTGAATCATTTTGACGGGCAGAGGCCCTCATGAAAGAGAAAAAGAAAAGAGATAGAGAGGAAGCCGCGGTCAGCAATGACCGCGGCTTTTCTGTGCGGGCTTGACTCCGCACCGCCTGCGTGTTATGATGTACGCATGAGCAGCAACGGTATAACATTTTACAATCGCTACACAGGTCAGATGGAGAAGGAAAAAGTGCTGGGAGAGAAATCCCTGCGCTGGGTGTACGGCACCACACTGGGGCAGGTCAGCCTGCATGTGCTGGTCAAGCGCGCCATCTTCTCCCGCCTGCTGGGTGCCATGAAAAACTCCCCCCGCTCTGCTGCATCCCTTCCCGATTTCGTGAAGGAGTACAATATTAACATGGATGAAGCCGCTCTGCCGCTGGAGGAGTACAAGTGCTTCAACGACTTCTTTTTCCGCAAGCTGAAACCGGGAGCCCGCCCGGTGTGCGGCGAGGGCTGTGTGGCCCTACCCGCCGACGGTCGTCACAGCGGTTGGCAGAATGCCGCCGAAATGACCGGCGCCTTTGTCAAGGGGCAGAAGTTTGACCTGCCCGCCCTGCTGGGCAGCCCCGAACTGGCAGAGAAATATGCGCGTGGCGCCGTCGTACTCAGCCGCCTGTGCCCGGTGGACTACCACCGCTTTCACTTTGTTGCTGAGGGTACGCCCGAGGCCGCAGTTCGCATACCCGGTCCGCTGGCCAGCGTGAGCCCCTACTGCCTGCGCCGCAAGCTTGCCTGGCTGTGGACCAACAAGCGCGAGCTCACCGTACTGCACACCCCGAACATGGGGGATGTGCTGCAACTGGCCGTGGGCGCCACCGGCGTGGGTGCCATCTTCCAGACCTACGAGGCCGGCAAACCCGTGCAGAAAGGCGATGAGCAGGGCTACTTTGCTTTCGGTGGTTCCACCATCATGACGTTCTTTGAGCCCGGGCGCGTGAAGCTGGCCGAGGATATTGTGCGCAATACCGAAAACTGCGTGGAAACCTTCGCCCGTCAGGGTGATGTGCTGGGAACTCTGGCACAGTAAACCGCGCTGAGCGAAACCACCGCGAGCTTTATTTTATAGTTGACTAAAAGTCGTTTATAGGCTATATTCCCCCGCGTTATGTTACAGGCAGGTATTGTAGGACTTCCGAATGTTGGTAAATCGACCCTTTTCAATGCAGTAACTCGCTCTCGCAAGGCAGAGGCAGCAAACTATCCGTTCTGCACCATTGACCCGAATGTTGGCGTGGTGGAAGTGCCGGACGAGCGTCTGAACGTGCTTGCCGAAATGAGCAAGTCCGAGAAAATCGTACCGGCCGCCATTGAGTTTGTGGACATTGCCGGTCTGGTAAAGGGTGCCGCCGAAGGGGCCGGTCTGGGTAACAAGTTCCTTTCCAATATCCGCGAAACCGATGCCATCGTGCAGGTAGTTCGCTGCTTCGAGAATGACGATATCATTCATGAGCTCGGCAGCGTGGATCCCGTGCGCGATATCGAAATCATTAACTCCGAGCTGATTCTGGCCGACCTCGCTGCTATGGAAAAGCGCAAGGAAAGCCGCATTAAGAAAGCCCGCGGTGGCGACAAAGAGGCCAAGGCCGAGGTCGAGCTCATCGAAAAGCTGCTGCCGCACCTCGATGCCGGCATGCCCGCTATCACCTTGGAGCTGAGCGATGAAGAGCGCAAACTCATGAAGGAGTTCTTCCTGCTGTCGAACAAGAAGAGCATTTTCGCCTGCAACGTGAGCGAGGATGAGCTGGCCGAGGCCGTGAAGAACCCCGATGCCCACCCCTACGTTTCCGCCGTTCGTCGCTATGTGGCCGAGCACCACAATGCTGAGGCCATTGTGATTTCCGCCCGTATCGAGGAAGAGCTCTCCGAGCTGCCCAAGGACGAGGCCGTGATGTTCCTTAACGACCTGGGTGTGGAGGACTCCGGCGTGAGCGACCTCATTCGTGCCGTGTACCACCTGCTCGGTCTGCGCACCTACCTGACCACCGGCGTGAAGGAGACCCGCGCCTGGACCATTCATGCCGGCGACAAGGCTCCGGCTGCCGCAGGTGTTATCCACACCGACTTCGAGCGTGGTTTCATTGCCGCTCAGGTGGTAGCCTACGATGACCTTGTAGCCTGCGGTTCCATGGCCAAGGCCAAGGAGCAGGCCAAGCTGCGCATTGAAGGCAAGGATTACGTGATGCAGGACGGCGACGTGGTGGAGTTCCGCTTCAACGTCTCCAAGTAAGCCAACACCGAAACAGCAAGATTTCACCGGCAGGGTCCCATGTGGCACTGCCGGTTCTTTTCTGCTTGCATGCAGGGGGCAGATATGATAGGATGAAAGCCATGAAACTGTTTATGATAGCAGGTGAGAAGAGTGGCGACAAACAGGGAGCGCTGCTCATACAGGAATTGCTGCGCCGTCGCCCCGACATCGAGATTGTGGGCCTGGGTGGCAGCCGCATGCATGCCCTTGCCCCCGGCGTGGAGGACTGGGCCGAGCAGGCCGCCGTTATCGGTATCGTTGAGGTGCTCAAACATGCGCGATTCTTCGTTAAGCGACTTAACGACATGGCCACGCGTATAGCGGCCGAGCAGCCGGAAGGGCTCATACTCATCGACTATCCCGGCTTTAACCAGCGCCTGGCAGAGCGTGTGCACAAGACCTGCCCCAACACCAAGATTGCCTGGTTCATTGCCCCCATGGTGTGGGCCTGGCACAAGAGCCGTGTGCCCAAGTTGGCCGCCATGCTCGACCTGATGATGTGCACCTTCCCCTTCGAAAAGCCCCTGTTCGAAGCCGCAGGCCTGCGCACAGAGTTTGTGGGGCACCCGCTGGTAGACGACATTCTGGCACAGCGACAAACCGACGTGCGGGAGAAAGGGCTCATCGGCCTGTTCCCCGGCAGCCGCATGCGCGAGATTGAGCGCCACTTCCCGGTATTCCTCGACTTGGTGAAGAAGGCCGAAACCACCCACCCCGAGTGGAGGTTCGAGACCTCGGCCAGCTCCGAAAAACTGGCAGCCGTCATGCGCCGCATGGCCGAGAAAGCGGGCGTGCCTGCCGAGCGTATCAATATATGCCCCGGCAGTTATCACGGGTTGATGGACAGAGCAGAGGCCGCTCTGGTGACATCCGGCACCGCCACGCTGGAGGCCGCCCTGCACGAGCTCCCCTTCGCTCTCGTATACAAAGTAGCGTGGGGCACCTATCTGATAGGGCGCATGATATTGACCATCAAATATATTGGCATGGTCAACATTCTGATAGACAAGCCCGTGACCAAGGAGCTCATACAGCAGGACTTCAATGTCGACAGCTGTATAGCCGAGCTGGAGAAACTCACCACCCCCGACACGAGAGCCGAAGTGCTTGTCGGCATGAAGGAGTCCATGGATCGCTTGGGCCACGGCGGTGCCGCGGCGAAGGCGGCCGAGGCCGTGCTGTCGCTCTTTTAACTGAACATCAATAAATAACATAAATCCACGCGAGACAAAACATGTTATCGCGGGGATTTATGTTATATGTAAAAGCCTAATAGGTATGAAGTTAGGTTGATAATAGGGGTTATATCTGGCATTCTATGGCCAACGCGGGAGCCCAACTACCTTCCGCAGATACACAAACCACAAACTCACTAATCAACCATGACACAACGCAACATCACTCGGTATACGTACGAAACGACATCCTTTCAGGGTTGGCGCCTGAGTATCTGCCGCAAATGGAACCAGTTCACCAAGTACTTCTCTGACCGTCAATACGGCAGCGAAGAGGCCGCCTTCCAGGCCGCCATCGAGATGCGTGACCGCATATTCGACGCCCTGAAACAGACACCCGAAGACCCACGCGGCGTTTTCGAGCGCTTTAAAAACGGAGTGGAGGAGGCACCTGTTGCCGAAGCCAGCGGCGATAAATAATCCGCCCCATAACATGCGTACGTATACCCCGCTGCCGAAATCGTGTCGGCAGCGGGGTTATTGCATGTCGGATTATCGCCCGTGAAAATCCATTTCCACCGTTAGCGAGAGCAGTCGGAAATCGAGATTGCCGTCTATACGCAGAGCAAAGCCCTGCCCCACACCGGGTTCCGGCAGCTGTGACACACGTATTTCACCGCTGTAAGGGTAGGTGCGACTATCTCGAGCGGGGTCATACTGCTCCCATTCCTGCGCATGTGTAGCCTTGCACAAAAATGCCGGGTCGCTCTCCATAACCCGCAGGCGCACACGCCCCTCCTGCCGCACGGTATTGTAAGTGCGAACATCCTCCAAGGGCATCGTCTGCAGTTCCGAGCTGAATGAAGCACCTAATCTGTAACTTTTCCCCACAGCAAAATCGGGGATGGTAAAAGAGCCATCCGACGACACCTCGATTTCCCGGGCATCTACAGGAACATCCGCCGAATACACATAGCCACGCAAACCGGCCAGATGGGGAACCGACACAAGCGGAGCATCCGGCTTCATCGTGACTGCGCCATCCAGAAAGAGCGGCTGTTCCGTAATCCGCTCGATTGACACCACACCCGAGCGAGGATTCTGCACCACGAGCCACAGCTCATCGTCGGTGTTCCGGAGGCCGGGCAGAGCAGCCAATTGGAAGACCTTTCGCCCCTGCATACTCATGCGCTGCCATGCCGTTACCTGCTGCTCGGCATTGCTTGTCAGAACAGCGAGGGTGCCATCATTCATGAGCACCCACAGTCGGGTCGTTCGGCCACGCTGCACCGCATAGCCACGCACGCCGGAGGAAAAGAGATGCTCCGCCAGCAGGCTCATATCGGTCGAGGTGTAGCCGTCGGCTGTCAGTTTATACGATATTTCGCGCATACACCTACCGCCCCGTTGAACATAGAATACCGTATTTTCAACCCCATGAGCCACTATCTCCTCACTACCGACGGAAGATTGCCGAACAAACGCAGCATTGACAGGAGAGAGCGCCGAGCCGTCTGCCGTGCCGAGAGTCCACTCACTCTCCGTTGTTCCCACCAGCAGTTCTCTAGCCGGGCAGAGCCAACAAATACGGTTCTGATTGGCGGTCGACAGGGTAAGATGCAGCGCGTTATCATCTGCGGAGCTGACCTCAAAGTTATTAAAATCATTCACACTACTGGCAATCAGGGTTGTAGGAAGACCGGCCATTCCGCCAAACCACAACCTCCCCTGGTGCAACGCACTGAAAGTCGGGTAACCATTGCGAGGGCCGAAAGCCCCGAAACTCCACATACGAGAGCAAAACGAGCGACAGCCGTCGGTATAGATGGATATCAGTCGCCCCCTTGCCTGAGCCGCGGAGATATACTCACTGATGAGGAACCTATACTCACGCCGGGCACCCAGAATGTTGAAATAGACATGAGCTCCGGCAGAGGACGCAGAATCCGCCGAGCGACATACCAACATCATACGACAGGGAACATCCTCCGAACCGCTGATGATGTAATTCTTTCTCTCGGAAAAACTATTCTGCTCAAAGGTACGAATACAGGTCCACTGCCAGCACCTGAAGTCCAGATTGACCGAATAGTCATCGTAACTGCGCCAAAGTTCCCACACGGCGTTCCATTCGCCGTTGGTGCGGATTTCCCAGTCACCGCCTACCTCATAAGGCACCCCATTGTCCAGTCGCATAGCCCCCGGAAAAAAGAACTGCGGATAAGCTGCAGCAGAGTCATTGCCGTTATAATTCTCTTTTTTGTACGGCCTGATAACCGTGTAGAAATTGTACATTTTCGAAGCGCTGTCACGCTCTGAGTAAATAGTACCGGTGTAGGCATCCGTACTGCTGAGATCAGGCAGTGAACTACTTTTAATCTCAAAAGATTGATTAAGGAACAGCGTGCGCGAGGCGATTTCGGCATCGGCTATCACCAACTCCCGGTTCACCATGTCAGGCAGAAATCCCGGACCACTCCCCTCAATCGTGAGCAGGGCATGAGTTCCGCGTTCCTCCATCTGAACTTTCAGGCCGGCACCCTGCATGAGATATGTTTCCCGCGGGTAGGGAGAGGGTTCCATGGCTCGGCAAGCCCATGCGTTATCAGCATAACGGCTCAATATTTGCGGGGCTCGGTACTTACTTGTGATGTACACGATGTCGTTGACCTGCGTACAATGCAAAGCTTGCACCTCGTCGGCAGAATCCCACGGTGCTGACATGGTGTAAACGGAGCCATCGTCGTTGCACACGGGCACCCCCTGCTTCATCACACGCATACCGCCGGGAAAAAGCTCGAGCATGAGGGCATCTGACTCTGAAAAGCAGAAAGGAATCAGCCGTACAGCAGCCCCGTTCTGTACCGCAGCAGTAGCCACAAATTCCGAACCGAAGCGACGACGAAGACCACCATACGGCAGTACCAGAAAATTCTGCAGCATAGCAGCTCCCCGCATATACGCCTGAAGGTCAAATCGAGTGGCCAGCCAGGGACTGAGCTCGCCGGCAGTAAACCCGAGAACAAAAGGATAATCTTGCATAGAGTCTTCTTGTAACACAGGTAGGGATAAAAACACAGGCAAATCATGCTTAGCCGTGATGTTACACCACATACACGAACACGCATCGGGCTTGCATTTACGGGTATTTATGATATACTCAACCCAACAGAAATCACACAATCATGGCAGAACGCATACCTGTACGCAATCCCAACGAAATCAGCAAGCTGCGCAAAGCAGGCGAGGTTTCGGCCCGCATTCTGATGGATCTTATGCCCATCATTCGCCCGGGTATCACCACGAAAGAAATAGACGATTATGCCGCAGAGCTCTTTAAGCGAGAGAAGTGTGGCAATGCATTCCTGGGTTACTACGGCTACCCCGGGCAGCTCTGCATATCGGTGAATGAGGAAATCGTGCACGGTATCGGCGGCTCCCGAGTGATTCAGGATGGCGACATCGTATCCCTCGATGCCGGGGCTATCGTGGACGGCTGGTACGGTGACAACGCCATGACGGTGCCCGTAGGCAACGTGAGCGAGGAAGCCCGTCGCCTGCTTGCCGTGACCGAGGAGGCTCTTTTCCGTGCTGTAGCAGCAGCCAAGCAGGGTAATTCCCTGATTGAGGTCTGCGGTGCTGTGGAAGACTTTGTTAAGCCCTTTGGGTTCGGTATCGTGCGCGACTATGTGGGACACGGTGTGGGTCGTAAATTACACGAGGAACCGCAGATACCCAATTACCGCCCCAAGTACCCCCTGCCCCGATTGAAGCGCGGTATGATACTGGCCATTGAGCCGATGATTACTCTGGGGTCTTTCCGAGTAAAGGTTCTGGAAGATGACTGGACAGCCGTGACGGCTGACGGCTCATGGGCTGCACACTTTGAACACATGGTTGCAGTAGGCCCCTACGGTGGCGAGATTCTTACCGAGCGCCCGCGCATTGCCCTGCCCGAGCAGCTCAACATCACTCTGTGATGCGATGAATATAAAACAGAACGCCCGGACTTATTGCTAAGTCCGGGCGTTCTGTTTTAAAAGGTATATCAGCTCCTGCGCTTGCGAGTACGGAATGTAGACGACTTTCTCTTGGTTGTGCGGCGCAGTTTCCTTTTCAGGTTTTTATTCTGAGCCACAGCCCTGCGGGAAGAATGCAGAGAAGAACGTCGCTTATAAGACTTCCCGGAACTTGCCGTTTTTTTGCGGTTAGCAGAAGACACAGCGGCATCTGCATTGATTTTGAATCTGGGGAAAGCACTATCATTCTCAGACCTCAGATACATGTCCTGCGAGCAGCGCTCAATCACCACCGGCATGCCACGGTGCACACGGGGGAAAAGGTCGAGCACATCATTGCTACGCATACGTATGCAACCGTAGGATGCCGGCTGTCCAATCGTACGCTCCTCAGGTGTACCATGGATGTAAATACGACGGCTGTGGGAATTACTGTTCGAGTTCTCGAGCCCGGTAAGCTGAATAACACGCGTCACAATGGGGTCACGCCCGGGGGCATCCACCCCCACAACCTCTCCGGTAGGGCGACACCCCTTAAATACCATCCCCTTGGGTTGACCTTCACCCACCTTCTGACTGACAGCATGCACGCCCGTTGGGGTACGGCAGCTACCGTGGGTAGCCCCGATACCAAACTTAGACGTGCTGATATCGTAATCCTTAACCTTCTTGCCGTCCTGAATAACGGTCAATTTCTGGTCACGAAGAGTGATTGCTACGCCATCCTTAATCACCGCGCGAGGCGGTGCATCCGGACCGGCTGTATACTCACTGGCACCGGTAACCCTATGTTTGCAGGCCACCTGTAACGAGGCTACCGCCAAAAGAAGAGGCAGGAGTAGTCTGGTTGATTTTATCATTTACTAGCAGTTATATGTTTATCTGAAAAAAGAATTATCAGGCGACCTTCTTTGCTGCTGCACGGCGCTGGCGCACGCCATCAATCAGGCGACCGAAAGAGCAGAGACTCGTGTAGAAGAAGCCCAGGAAGGGGCTCATGAGGAAAACATTGAGAAGCAAGCCCAAGTTTCCGGTGCAGGCCTTGTAAATATACACGCCCTCGACAGTAGCAAAGAACAGGCCGAACAACAGTTCGATACTGGGAACCAGCACGGACTTAAGAGCCTTGTAATCCTTGGAGCGCTTCTCGATGGAGAGCTCGCCTTCCTTCGACTCACCGAACTTGGGAGTGCGCACAAACTCACTGGGCTTGCCGAACATGGCCTCAATCACAGCCTTAGCATTGTTCACAGCCATACCCACACCCAGTGCCAGCAAGGGTATGATGAGCGGGAATACCATCCACCAGCGACGGGGGCGAACTATCGCCTCGGCGGTCACGTAGAACATGCACACCGTCACCGTAGCAAAGAAGAAGAGGGTGAACGTAAGCAAAATCATGCGCGGTGAGTCCCACTGCCAATCACCGGTCGGAGCAATCAAATCGGTGCAGATGGGCATGACCAACAGGCAGAGCAGAATGAGAGCCAAATAAGAATAGTTGCAGGTCAAGTGAGTGCTGGCCTCCATCTTGGCCTTCAGGGGAGCATTCGAGCGCCAGATTGTCCAGAACATCTTGCGGCAAACCTGAATACAACCCTTGGTCCAGCGGTGCTGCTGGGCTTTAAAGCCGTCCATATCCTCGGGCAATTCGGCAGGTGTCACGTAATCGTTGAGGTAAACGAAACGCCAGCCCTTCATCTGCACACGATAGGAAAGGTCCATATCCTCGGTGATAGTATCGTGTTCCCAGCCACCGGCATCCGTAATAGCACATTTACGCCACACGCCGGCAGTACCGTTGAAGGTAAAGAAACGTCCGGAACGATTACGCACTGTCTGTTCGAGGGCAAAGTGGCCATCGAGGAAAATGCTCTGAAGGCGAGTAAGCATATTCTTATTGCGATTGATGTGCCCCCAACGAGTCTGAACCAGCGCGATGTTCGGGTCAGTGAAATACGGCATCGTGACCTTCAGGATATCAGGTTCAGGGCGGAAGTCGGCATCGAGAATAAGCAGGAACTCACCCTTGGCCACGGCATCTGCAGCCTCGAGAGCACCGGCCTTGAACCCGGTACGGTCAACGCGGTGCAGACATTTGATATCGAACCCCTGAGCTTTATAGAACTCTACTTGTTGTTTGCAAAGTTCCCAAGTGTCATCCGTAGAGTCATCCAGAATCTGGATTTCCAGCTTATCCTTGGGGTAATCAATAGCTGTTACCTTGCGGAGCAGGCCCTCAACCACGAACTTCTCATTGAACATGGGCAGCTGAACCGTCACAAGAGGCCACTCCTCCCACTGACCTGCAGGTTTTGGAACATCCTTTCGATGAATGAGATAAAGAATGACCATCATCAGGCGATGAAAACCATAGCCGGACATCCCGATGAGAACCAGGAAGTAGGCAATCATCCAGACAAAGTTAAACCAGTATTGTGCCGTTTCGGACATTTCAGGAATTAATATAGCTATATGTTTATAATGAGAGGATTAGCAAACCAGACACCTTCACTTTCCCGCCAAGTTTTTACGTCAGCGGAGAAGATAGGCTTGACGCGCGAAGATAGTAATGTATATTTGATTCGGAGTCAAGACTAAAACATCGTTACTAGCAACTGAGTTATCCGAACATCATGAAAACTCGTTTTTACAGCCTGATGGTACCGACCATGTTCCTTTTTTCCCCCATTGTAAGTGCACAGGAATGTGCAGAACCAATGGAAATTGCATCCGATGCAGCTGAGGACGGCACCCCCGATTTCATGGGTTCAGATGAACCGGCTCGTCGCCCGGGAGAAGTACCGGCCATGTTCAGAGACGACTCATTGCTGGATGATAATCGATCCAACATCGAGTTGGGTATCAATGTGTACACGGCTCCGTCCATCACCAAGATTTTTGATCAGCTCGATAACCTGCCTTCCATTCCTGAGGAATACGTGCTGAGGAATCACCCCGAGAAACTCCCCATGCATGCCGGAGCTCTGGCAATCGAGATGGGTTACCTGCTGGCCGATGGTTTCATTGCCGTACGCAGCGGCCACATGAATGACATCAAGCCCATTGCCCTCGACCTCACGCGTTATGGCAATGCTTTGGGCGTGGGCGAAAAAATGAACTCTCACTCAGCCGAGCTGCTGGAACATGCAGAAAAAGGGCAGCTGGATGAGTTCAAACGCATTCTTTCCTCGACACAGAGTGATGTAAACGCCGAGTTAACATCGCTGCGTGACCCGGATTTATCACACCTGATTGCACTGGGTGGCTGGATTCGCGCCCTCGAGGCCTCTGCTGCAGCACTCTGTGAACGTTTTGATGCAGAGAAGGCAAAGGCTGTTTTCTATCCGGATGGCCCCGAGTACTTCAGTGAAGTTCTGGATGGCCTCTCTCCGCGCACAGCAAGACGCATCAAGGCTGAAAAAATGAGTGCTTTACTGCGCGAAATCGTAGAGCTGATGACCCTGACGGAGAATGAGTTGCCCGACCTGACCAGAGTTCAGGCTCTGCTGCAAAAGGCAGGTGAGCTTTCCACACTTGCTGTGGGTGAGGGCTATGAGCACTGAACGGCTCTCATTGCCTGTACTCGATGTTCTTGACATGGGTATAGCTATGGCCGGGGTGCGTATCACGCGCTACCCCGAGCCGCTGTATCATGTTTTCTTCCGTATTCGTATGCACAATGCGGCAGATTTCAGCATACGATTAAAAGGCAGGAAGTGGCTCCTGCGCGATGCAACCGGAGAATCCCGCATTATTGAGGCCGCCAATGTGTTCAATCAATCACCCATCCTCATACCGGGGGCAGTTTTCTCATACGGAGGTTGTCAGGACTTTTCACGCGCTCCGCTCAATATGGAAGTGCGCTTTTTCGGTGAAGATCAATGGGGAGCTCCTTTCATAACCCCTGCACTGATTTTCCCCCGTCAGTGTTTCAAAGCCCCAAGATCCTGAGCGGGCGTTTCCACCAGCGCACCCTATTCCCTTCAAGCGCTTGTTCGGCACGTTCGCGGGCTTCCCTTGCAGCCCTCCGCTCTGCCTTTCTACGAGCTCGCTCAGCACGAGCAGCCTCGCGGGCTGCCTTGCGTTCAGCCTTGGCACGGGCTTCGGCTTCTTCCTCCGCGCGTTCACGAGCTTCCTCGGCGGCGCGGGCTTCGGCCTTGCGACGAGCACGTTCGGCACGCTCGGCTTCGCGGGCTGCCTTGCGCTCAGCCTTGGCACGGGCTTCGGCTTCTTCCTCCGCGCGTTCACGAGCTTCCTCGGCGGCGCGGGCTTCAGC
>JAZSEM010000042.1:0-3855 GCA_045531695.1 Akkermansia sp. | reverse complement strand
GCTTAAGCTACCGTTCACGCCCGCGCCTTAAAGCGCGGGCAGCAGCCGAGGCAAAGCTCGGCAACCCTTGCGGCGTAAGTCGCGGAACTTTACACCTAGTCCTTTGTAACTCGTAACTAGTACTTCTACAAATTGCTCTTTATCAAGTTTTTCAGGATTCCCCATTCAGTGTTAAACATTACGCTTGCCTAATTGATAGAGTTATGCTAGAATACACTCGTACCGTTTTAGCTCACTAGTATGAGATATATATCAGCACTACTGCTTTCTGTGATGCTGCTTATGCTGTTCGGGTGTTCGCAACAGCAGCAGATGCAACAGAATGCTTATACGCCGCGCTACGTGTACCGCAAGGGTTACACCGCCTATGTGCTGCGTAATGGTAGGGCCGTAGCACCACAGAAGGCCCCGGCGCGCATCAAGCGCGTTATTGCCGCAGGTAACAAGATTGTCAATAAGCCATACCGCCGAGGGGGCGGTCATGGTCGTCACCACGACTCCGCATACGATTGCTCAGGTTCCACAGCCTTTGTGCTGCGCGAGGCAGGCCTGCTGAAGCAGGGCGTGCACCCGACCAGCCACACCTTCCTGAGGTGGGGACGCCCCGGTTTCGGCAAGTGGCTGACCGTGTACACCAAGCGAGGCCACGTATTCGTGATGGTGGCAGGCATACGCCTCGACACCACGGGCAGTGGCCGCGGTGTAGGCCCCCGTTGGTATACGAAGCCACGCCAATGCGGTGGTTTCTACGTGCGCCACATCCCCGGCTATTAAATATGTCGGACCCGAAATTTTAAAACTGACAATTGTATTCCCGTTATCAACCGGAGCACCGCTCCGGTTCGAGAACGGGAATCATTCCATACCGGAACAACGACAGACAAATATTTTATGGAAGAAAACGAACGTAATCACGGAACTCAACGCATCGACGCCATCATGATGGCCTGGGGGCTTGATAACCACGACCTTGTAACAGTCTCCATCGAGCAGCTGACCCACAAGCAGGTGCAGAAAGCCCGTCAGGGACGCCAGCTCACGCTCAAGATGATGCAGAAGGTTGCCCGCGCCCTCAATGTGGCTATCTGGGAGCGCCTGGAGGAGGAGCAGCGCGAGCTCTATTACGAATACATCCACCGCGACCTCTTTTCCTACGCCAAGGGGTATGACCCCGAATGGCAAGACCCGAACAGCGCCCTCATACCGCAGCAGGAGGCTTAAGTCAGCCCATGGCACAGAGCGTATCAGAGCTGGTTCGTGACCTGAAATCAGCCGTTGAGCTGCAGGTCGGTAACCGCAGCGTGGTCGGCGAAATCGGCTCGTGCAAGCCCGCCGGCAGCGGGCACATTTACTTTACGCTCAAGGACAGTACGGCTCAGCTGCAGTGCGTGCTCTACCGCTATCAGGCAATGGGTTGCCGTGTGCGCCTGCAGGAGGGGTTGCGCGTGGAACTGACCGGCCGTGCCACCGTGTGGGAGGGCCGCGGCTCTCTGCAGTTTGTGGTCAGCAGCGTGAAAGCCGCCGGCCGGGGCGACTTGCAGCAGCAGTTCCTGGAGCTTAAGCGCCGACTGGAGGCCGAGGGGCTGTTCTCACCCGAGCGCAAACAGCGCATACCCGCTTTCCCGCAGAGCGTGGGGCTCATCACCTCGCCCACCGGCGCCGTGATTGAGGACATGCGCCACCGCCTGAGCTCCCGCTCACCGTGGATGCAGGTGTACCTCTACCCCGTTCAGGTGCAGGGTAAGGGGGCTGAGTTCGGACTGGCGGAGGCCATACGACGCTGGAACGATGCCGAGCGCTACGGATTGCCGAAAGTGGATTACCTGGTACTAGCCCGCGGTGGCGGTTCGATTGAGGATTTATGGTGCTTCAATGAGGAAGTGCTGGCGCGAGCCATAGCTGCCAGTCGTATACCGATAGTAAGTGCTGTGGGGCACGAGACTGACTTCACCATAGCGGACTTTGTGGCCGACCTGCGAGCCCCCACTCCCACGGCAGCCATTGAGCTCACCACCCCCGATGGCCCCGCCCTGCAGCAATACCTGCAACAGCTCGATACCACCCTGAAGTTCAGCCTGAACCGCGCCCTGCAGACAGCCCGCCTGCGCCTGAAAGTCGTGGAGCAAGGCCCCTTGGGCGACCCGCTCATGGCACTGGCGCCCTTTGCCCAGCAGGTCGATGTACTCGAAACCACCCTGCAGCAGGCTCTGCAGAACAAAATGACCGCTGCCACCAATCGGCTGGAACTACTGGCCGCCCGCATATCGCCACAGACACTGCAGCTCCGCATCGGCGCGGCTCACAGCTCACTCAACGCCACAGAACAACGGCTCACCACCATCGCACAAACCCGCCTGAATACCGCCCGTGCTACCCTGCAGGTACACGAGGCCAACCTGACCGCTGCCAGTCCCCAGCGCGCTCTGGAGCGCGGTTTTGCCCTTGTGCAACTGCCGACCGGACGACTGGCCCGCAGCACCGCCGACCTTCCCCCGGGCAGCACCGCCACCCTGCAGCTGGCCGACGGCACTCGACAGGTTCAGGCAATAAAGTAAAATGAGCGATATCATTCACACATGACCCTGCCCTTCACAGCACTGGCCCCCATGCAGGATGTGACCGATTTAGCCTTCATGCGTACCCTGACGCGTATCGGTTCCCTACCGAGCATTTTCGTAACAGCCTACTTTCGCAGTACACCGACCACCTGCGCCATTGCCGAGGCTAACCTGCGCTGCATTGAGGAGAATGAAACAGGCGTACCCATCATCGCTCAGCTGGCCGGTAGTGAGGCCACCCCGCTCATGCGCGACGCCGAGCGCCTGCTGCAACTGCCGATAGCCGGTATCAACCTGAACGCCGGCTGCCCCTCCCCGCTGGTCAACCGCCACGGTGCCGGCGCCGGACTGCTGCGCGACCTGCCCGCGCTGCGCTCCTGCCTGCAGGGGTTGCGGTCCGTGGTACCAGCCGGGCAATTCAGTGTCAAATGTCGCACCGGCTGGGCAGACTCCGCCGAGTTCCCCGCCATTCTGGACGAAATTGCCGCCGCCACCCCCGACCTTGTGATGGTGCACGGTCGCACGCGCAAAACGCTCTATGCGGCCAACACCGTACAGACAGAAACCATACAGCAGGCTGTCAGCTACCTGAGCTGCCCGGTCATGGGCAACGGCGACATCATCACACTCGAACAAGCACAGCACTGGCTGCAACACATCAGCCCCGCCGGGGTCATGATTGGTCGTGGAGCCGTACGCAATCCCTACATCTTCCGCCAACTCAACGGCGGCCCCGCCCCGACCGCAGAGGAACTGCGCAACTACTTCACCGTGCTAACCGAGGAAACCAACCGCATACTCCACACCAAGCGCACTCCCGCAGGCCACTGCAATCGCATGAAAAAGTACCTGGCCTTCTGCTACGACTACTTCACCCCCGAGCAGGAGCATGCTCTGCGTCGCTGTACAGATATTGACGATATGCAGCGTATATTCGACCACCTGAAAACGGTTGAAGCCTGATTCGGCAAATCTGAGCTTGGCGAGCATTTACAATCTACAATTTACAAAGTGTTGAGCTAGGCGGGCTTTCGCCCGCGGATATGCGTAGCTTATTCCACCGCTACTGCCCGCGCTTTCAGGCGCGGGCGGCGGTAAGTGTGATTCCGGCTTCGCTTCACTCAGGCGTAAGCCTGCATTCTCCTACATTGTAGATTGTAAATGGTAGATTGTAGATTCGCCTCGGCAAATTGGAGCTTGTCCGCCTATCACCAAGGCGTCAGCCTTGTTCTTCACTCTGTGCGCAGCGCAGTCTTCACCACCGTGCGCAGCACGGTTCTTCACCGCGGGCTTCAGC
>JAZSEM010000016.1:0-11056 GCA_045531695.1 Akkermansia sp. | reverse complement strand
GCTGAAGCCCGCGGTGAAGAACCGTGCTGCGCACGGTGGTGAAGACTGCGCTGCGCACAGAGTGAAGAACAAGGCTGACGCCTTGGTGATAGGCGGACAAGCTCCAATTTGCCGAGGCGTATCTACAATGTAGGAGAATGCAGGCTTACGCCTGTGATAAGCGAAGCCGGAATCACACTTACCGCCGCTCGCGCCTGAAAGCGCGGGCAGTAGCGGTGGAATAAGCTACGCATATCTGCGGGCGAAAGCCCGCCTGGTTTTGCACTTTGTAAATTGTGGATTGTAGATTGTAAATCCCTTTGTTGTCAATCTTTCAGCTTTACAACGGGGAAAGTCTGTGTTAGTCTGCTACATAGCAGAAGGGCAGCGTGTGCGGCCTGGCCTGCAAGATGTTAACAATCATAACACAATATAAATACCATGTTTAAGTATACCTGCCTTGCCCTTGCTCTGGCTCCCGCTGTATGCATGACCGCTCAGGCTAACCCCGAGGTGAATGCCACCACCACCATCCGTGCCGCTATCGGCAATCTGGCCGCTGTTGCAGCCAATTCTCAGACCAAGGATCTGCCCACTGTCATTTCTGAGATTGATGCTCTGCTGTCCCGCTCCACCCCCGAGATTCTGTCCACTCTTGAGCCCCTGACCGACGAGCAGCGCGTGGCCGTTATCACCGCTCTCATGCAAGCCCCCGAGCTTGCTCAGCTCATGGAATCCCTTGAGCCCCTGATGGCCAGCCCCGCTGCCGCTGAGGTCATGCCAGTGATGGCCGGTGAAGCCGACCCTGCTGCCATGGCTGCCGCCCAGCCCATGAAAACTAAGTTTCAGGTTGTCGATATCTGTGCCAACCTGCTGAAGATTAGCATCGCTCTGGGTGTGGACAGCCCGACCGTTCAGGCTGCCATCGGTGGCATGTTCGCCGGTGAGTAAATCAATTGCTGAACCGATAATTGTAAAAATCCCTCGTAGCTGATTGCTGCGAGGGATTTTTTTTAAAGTCAGAACTTCTGCCGATTAAGCTTGCGGGCTGCGTATAAACTCAACAGTAAAGGGGAACATGTAGCTGGTATCGCCCTGACTGGCACGTATCAGGTCTTTGATGATAGCTATAAGCCCGATAATCCCCAGAGCGATGATAAGAATAAACCCTACGAATATATAGCACAGCAATCCGGCTGCCAAGAGCCAGAGGGTCCAGGAGATATTGGTGTTGAGCCTGCGGCGAGCGTAGTCAGCCACCAGCGGGTCGGCATCGTCTTTCCATATAAGCCAGCAAATCAGAGGGGCTATTATCGGAATGCCGATAAGAAATTCCGGCAGGAATTGAGCCAGACAGATAAACAGAATTCGGGTTTTGGAGTCCATAGGCTCATTCTACTACCAAAAGTCAGTTCTGTCAATGAACAGTGCGGGAAAATCAGCATGCGCCCATTGGGAATAGAACGCGGCTGCAGGGCGTGAACGCTGGAATAAGCCACGCAGCCCGTGGCGCAGCCGCCAAGCCCAATACTTCCAACTTTCAAAATTCAACTTCCAACTTTAAATGTCTTTATGATTTTCTGGGGACGTGCGGTTCCAGTGTCTGTCGGCCGGCACGTTCACGGGCGCGAGCATTACGGCGAGCCTGAGCCTGCAGGTGGGCCTGCATGGCAAAGGGTTGCTCGCCGGGCATGCAGAGTACCGGTGTGGAGGTGCCGTCCGGGCGAATTTGGCAGGCCTGCATATTGTCGCGGAAGCAGGCGTCGAGCACTCCCAGCACTCGCGAGGCCAGTGTGCGGTCCTCGATGGGAATCATGAGTTCCACTCGGCGGTTGAGGTTGCGGCGCATCCAGTCTGCGCTGGCAATGTAGACTAGCGGGCTGCCGCCATTGCCGAAGCTGAAGATACGGGCATGCTCGAGGTAGCGGTCCACAATGCTCACGATGCGGGTATGGTCGCGCCCCTCCGGGGTACCCGGTACCCAGCAGCAGATGCCGCGAATGTTCAGGCTTATTTCCACCCCGGCGGCAGAGGCCCGCTCCAGAGCCGCCATCATGTCGGGGTCGTTGAGCGAGTTCATCTTGGCGCGGATTTCGGCGCGCTCGCCACGGCGTGCTCGCTGTTCCTCGGCGGCAATGAGTTCCAGCAGTCGCTCCTTCATCATGGCCGGGCTGGGGTACAGTCGGCGAAAACGCATGAGGCGGGTGAGCCCGGTGACGGAGTTGAAGAATTGGGACGCATCTGCCCCCAGGTGCTCGTCGCAGGTGAGCAGAGACAGGTCGCTGTACAGGCGGGCGGTGTCCTCGTTGTAATTGCCGGTACCCAAGTGGCAATAGCGGCGCAGGGTACCATTCTCGCGGCGCACCACGAGGGTGATTTTGGCGTGGGTCTTAAAGCCCTTCACACCGTAGACCACCTGCACACCGGCGCGTTGCAGGCGCTCGGCCTGCTCGAGGTTGTGGCTTTCATCGAATCGGGCCTTGAGCTCCACCAGAACCGTGACCTGTTTGCCGGCTTCGGCAGCACGGCACAGGGCGGTGATAAAGCGTGAGTTCTTTGCTGTGCGGTACAGCACCTGCTTGATGGCCAGTACGTCCGGGTCGGTTGCGGCTTCCTCCACAAACTTCACGACCGGCTCGTAACTTTCAAAGGGATTGTGGATGAGGATGTCGCCCTCGGCAATGTTCTCGAACATGGTCAGGTCGGGGTCTACACCGGCCGGCCAGGCGGGCACCCAGCTTTCCACCTTCAGGTGCTCATGTCCCGATTCGGTGGCGAGCTTGCCGAAATCCACCGGGCGCAGCGGCCCCGGTACGCGGTAAGTCGAGAACTCATCTGCCCCCACCAAGTCGGCAATACGGCGGGCAAAATCGGCGCTTGTCGAGGCCGGCAGCTCCAGTCGTACGCAGTCAGAGAACTTGCGGGCCACCAGTACGGCCTCCATTTCGCGGGCAAAGTTGCTCCCTTCCTGCTCAGCCACGGCAATATCGCCATTGCGGGTCACGCGCAGCGGGCTGCTCTGCACAATGCGCTCACCGGGGAACAAATGCCCGATGAACTCTGCCACTAAATCCTCCAGCAGCACATAGCCATCCTTCCCCAGAGATGCAGCGTGCACCAGGCGGGGCAGGCACTCCGGCAGTACCACTGCCACAAATCGGGTGTCGCCCGTGGAGGAATCCTGCAGTTCCACCCCCAGCACAATGCTCAGGCTCGGCAGTACCGGCGGGTGCTCCACCTCCATGGCAAGCGGGGTCAGCAGCGGGGCTATGTTGGCCAGAAAGTGATCCTCGAGCGCGCTGTACTGCGCCTCGCTGAGCTCATCGGGGCTCATGGGTGCCAGACCGGCCTGTTGCAGCAGGGGCAGCAGCTCGTTGTTCAGCAGCATGTACTGGTCGCCAACCATGCGGGAGGCACGCAAGCGTATGAGCTCCAGCTGTTCACTGGGGGATAGGCCGGTGAGGTCAGTGCTGCTCTTGCCACTCTGGCGCAGCAGCATGAGCCCGCCTACGCGCACCTGAAAGAACTCGTCGAGATTGCTGGCGGTAATGGCAAGGAACTTCACCCGTTCCAGCAGCGGTAGCTCACGCCTGTATGCCTGATCCAGCACTCGCTGATTGAACTCCAGCCACGATATTTCCCGGTTGATGTACATTGTCGCTCTCTCCTTTCTGCACGCGCTCTCGCGCGTTCTCCATACTAGCATAATTCAGGCCTGAGAGCAAGCTCTAATTTCAGGCCGGGGACAGACAAAGGGCAATTTGCCGAGCAGAATCTACAATCTACCATTTACAATCTACAATGTAGGAGAATGCAGGCTTACGCCTGTGATAAGCAAAGCCGGAATCACACTTACCGCCGCCCGCGCCTGAAAGCGCGGGGCGTGAACGGTGGTATAGGCCACGCATATCCGCGGGCGAAAGCCCGCCTAGCTTAAAACTTTGTATGTAGATTGTAAATGCTCACCAAGCTCCCATTTGTAGCGTTTTTTTGCTCTGATAGTCGGCTATAGCGGTATAAAAACAATGACTTGAGCGTAAAAGCACCACAATAAGATTGACATGGAGGGGGTACGGGTGTAAACTGTCGCGCGTATGAGCACACCCACCAAGAGCTATAAAGATACGATCTTCCTGCCGGACACCACGTTCCCCATGCGTGGTGATCTCACGACCAAGGAGCCGGCTCGACTGGAGAAATGGGAGAACGAGAAGCTTTACGAGCGAATTACCAGCCGCCGCAAAGCCCAGGGTGCGCCGAGTTTCATATTGCACGACGGCCCTCCCTTTGCGAATGGCGACGTCCACATGGGTACCGGTCTGAACAAGGTACTTAAGGACCTCATTGTGAAGAGCAAGACGATGGCCGGTTACTATGCCCCCTTCATTCCGGGCTGGGACTGCCACGGTCTGCCCATCGAGGCAAAGGTGGTGAAGGAGTTCCAGGGGCTGGAGCCCGCTGAAATCCGCCGCCGCTGCACAGAGTTCGCTCTCGGCTACATTGACCAGCAGCGCCTTTCCTTCCGTCGTCTGGGCGTATTCGGCGACTGGTTCAATCCCTACATCACCATGAAGCCCGAGTACGAGGCTGACATCCTGCGCGTGTTCGCCAAGCTCGTGGAGAGCGGCGCCGTGTACCAGTCCATGAAGCCCGTGCAGTGGAGCTACGCCCACCACACCGCCCTGGCCGAGGCCGAGGTGGAGTACATGGAGGACACCTCGACCGCTATTTACGTCGGTTTCGAGATGGACGGCCCTGTCAACGGCATTGAGGGTTGCGAGATGGTCATCTGGACCACCACCCCCTGGACCCTGCCGAGCAACCTGGCTATCGCCCTGAACCCTGATTTCACCTACGTCATCGGTCGCTATGTGAAGGACGGCGCCGAGCGTAAGTTCATCGTGGTACGCGAGCTGATTGAGATGTTCACCGGCAAGACCGGTTGGATTCTGCAGGAGGAGCTGGGCACCTTCAAGGGCAGCGAGCTCGAGAAGCGCAACGCCCGTCACCCCTTTCTGGACCGCGAGTCCCTTATCATCAATGCCGCCTATGTGACGACGGATGCCGGTACCGGTGCTGTTCACATCGCTCCCGGTCACGGTGCAGACGACTACATTGCCGGTATGGCCTACGGTCTGCCTGTTCTTTCCCCGGTGGATGACGACGGCAACTACACCGCCGAGTGCGGTCTGCCCCACCTGGTCGGCAAGCACGTGTTCAAGTGCAACGAGGACATCATCACCCTGCTGGTAGAGGGCAACCGCCTGCTGGGTCGCGAGGAGTTCACCCACCAGTACCCGCACTGCTGGCGCTCCAAGACCCCCATCATCTTCCGCGCTGTGAAGCAGTTCTTCATCAGCATGGAGAAGCTGCGCGGCATGGCTCTGGAGCAGATTGACAAGACCGAGTGGCTGCCTGCCTGGGGTCGCAACCGCATTTACAGCACCGTGGAGGCTCGCCCCGACTGGTGCATTTCCCGCCAGCGTACCTGGGGTGTACCGCTGCCCGTCTTCTTCGACGAGAACGACAAGCCGGTGCTGAGCGCTGAAATCGTGAACAAGGTCGCCGACTTGGTGGCTGAGCACGGCACCAACATCTGGTTCGAACTGACAGACGAGCAGCTCTGCGAGAAGCTCGGCCTGCCCGCCAACCTGAAGAAGGGTCGCGACACGCTCGACGTGTGGATTGATTCCGGCTGCTCTCACGTGGCTGTGCTGGAGCGCCACCCCGAGCTGCACGCTCCCTGCGACGTCTATCTCGAGGCTACTGACCAGCACCGTGGCTGGTTCCAGAGCTCGCTCATGCTCTCCTGCGCCTGGCGCGGTACGGCACCGTACAAGAAGGTGCTGACCCATGCCTTCGTGGTGAACCAGGATCGCTCCAAGCTCTCCAAGAGTGCTCAGGGCACCTACACCAAGCCCACGAATGCCAAGTACTTCTACGAGAAGTACGGTGCAGATATCGTGCGCCTGTGGGTAAGCTCCGTCGACTGGCAGAACGAGGTGCCCTTCGGTGAGGACCTCTTCAAGCAGGTGACCGATCCCTACCGCCGACTGCGCAACACGCTGCGCATTCTGCTGGCTAACCTGAAGGGCTACAATGGCGAGAAGCCTGCCACCATCGACCCGCTCGATGCCTGGATTCTGGAGCGCAGCAATGCCCTCATCAACGAGGTGCGCGCCGCGTACGATGCCTACGAGTTCCGCAAGGTGTTCATGGCAATCAACCAGTTCTGCACGAACGACCTCTCCGCCCTCTACATCGATATCACCAAGGACAGCCTGTACTGCGATGCCGCCGACAGCAGCCGCCGTCTGAGCCGCCAGTTTGCCATCAGCCGCGTGTTTGATGTGCTGGTGCGCCTGCTGGCTCCCATTCTGGTGTACACGGCTGAGGAGGCCTGGGAGCACGCCGGTCACACCGATTCCGTGCACGAGCAGGACTTCCCCACCGCCGATGCCGCTTATGACTGCGGCATGACCGCAACCTTCGCCCGTCTGCAGCAGATTAAGAGCACCATTCAGGTGGCAATCGAGGCTCAGATTAAGGCCAAGGCTTTCAACAAGAACAATGAGGCTGTGGTAACGCTCACCCTGCCGCAGGACGAAGCCGCCGAGGTGGTTGCTCTGCTGGAGGACGCTGAGTTCGCCAAGACCTTCTTCATTGTGAGCGGTCTGAATGTGGTTCGCGGTGCCGAGCTGAGCGCCACGGCCGAGAAGACCACCCACGGCATGTGCCCGCGCTGCCGTCGCTATGAGCCCGCCGTGAATGAGGACGGTCTCTGCGAGCGCTGCGCTGCCATCTGCAAGTAAATCCATTCAACCCACGGTCGCCCCTGTCTGCCACGCGCGGACAGGGGCGAGCTGAATCCCCGACAACGATTTTTTTATGAAGCGCGTTACCCTTTATCTTATTCTGCTTATCACCCTGCTGTATATCCTCGATCAAGTCAGCAAGTGGTACATTGTGTTCCATTACAATATGCCCACGCCGTATTATCTGGATGTCACGCCGGTGATAACTGACAGCAGTATCCTCAATTTTAACATTCTGCGCATACACAATACCGGTGTGGCTTTCGGTATGGGTAACGGCACTGCCTGGGCTCCCTTCCTCTTTCTGGGTGTACAGGTGGTGGCTCTGGTCGCGCTGACTATCCTCTATCGTCGCAACTTCTTTTACAACCGCACGCTGAAGGTAGCCTGGGCCTGCATTATGGCCGGTGTGCTTGGCAATATGACCGACCGCCTGACGCAGGGCTTTTTCCTGCCCGGGGCCGAGAGCAAGGGTTTCTTTGCCAACCTCATCAATGGCTACGTGGTCGACTTCCTCGATTTCTCTTTCCCCTGGCTGACGACTGAGATGTTCCCGAATGGCTACCACTGGCCGGCCTTCAACGTGGCAGACTCCTGTGTGTGCATTGCTGCCGGTCTGTTCCTGATTGCCTCGTTCATGCCCCAGCCCAAGGCTGAGGAGAAGGCCGAAGAGAAGAAGGACTAACCCGAATGTTGATATGTGGCGCGTTGCTCTTTGTCTGCTGACTGCCGTACCGGCACTGGCCGGGTTCAGCAAAACTACGCAATCAGTGAAGCTCGGCTATGGGCAGAATGAGGTGCAGCTCGTCTTCACGGCTGATACTGATATTCGCCGCGCCAAACCGCACTGCGATTGCACCGAGGTCGATATAGAGGGCAAGCGTCTGGTCGCTACCGTTGATACCTCGAAATTTGAAGGGCAGGTGGAAAAAACGATTGATGCCACCACGGCTGACGGCAAGACCACGCGCCTGACCATGCGCTTTACAGTACCACCCGCAGTGCAGCTGAGCGCCCGCAACCTGCAGTGGCGGGTGGGGGCTCCGGCCACGCCGCAGACCCTGCGCATTACCTTGCCGGCCGGTTCGCCGGTGCGCAACGTGACCGAGGCCGCGCTTTCGGGCGAAGATTTCAACTACGACCCACGCAAGGGGAAGCGTCCCGGTGAGTTTACCGTGACCGTTACCCCCAAGAGCACTGCCAAACGTGTGCTCAATCGCCTCATTATCGAGACGGATTCACCTGACCCGCGCTTTTCGCGCTACATTATTTACCTGCAGGTGAAGAAGTAAAGTCCGCTTCTTTATTTTTCCTCGTCGAGCGGATCATGGCGCCCCACGGTATCGAAGAGAGGGCGGTAGGAGGGTAATTTCCAGTTGTGGTGCACGGCTGCCATGCGCACAATAAATACAGCGGCAGTACCCAGTATGAAGGAAAGGGAATAGGAGCAGCCCAGCTCCATGAGGATGATAAAGAGCACGCAGCCGGCAAAGGAGGCCGTGGCGTATAATTCACCGGGGCGGAATACATAGGGCACGTTGCCGGTCAGAACATCGCGCAGCACACCGCCGGCCACACCGGTGCACACGCCCAGGCAGATGGATACCAGCCAGGGGCAACCGATGCAGTGGGCCTTGGCCGCCCCCAGCAGAGTGAAGAATGCCATGGCAAAGGCGTCCGCCACACGAATGGTACCCACAGGCGGGGCAATGAAACGCGTGACGAAGAACACAAACAGGCTGGTGCCCACGGCGCAATAGAGGAACACCACATCGCTGGGGTTCACCCAGAATACCGTCACAGGTGTGCCATCGGGTCGGGTAAGCCCTGCCAGCAGCATATCGCGCACGGTACCACCACCCAGGGAGGCAATGGTACCGCAGGAGATAATACCGAACAAATCCATGCGCACGCGACTGGAGGCCGAGGCACCGGCCAGTGCACCTACCACTGAGCCGAAAATCGAGCAGAGGTAAAAGAGCCAATGCTGGTCAAAGGACTGGACTTCCTGCAGGTTTTCTATAGCTGCAAGCGGGAGCATGGATGGTATGTTGTACAGTGGTGTTTATCAACGAATGGCGCGGTACAGGAACCAGCAGATGGCCAGAACCAGAACGAAAGGCCAGGCTACACTCAGCACGCCCAGCACCAGCAGCAGGAATACCACCAGAACCGACACCATCAGAATGAGGCGGCTGGCAGGCATGTTGCGCGTGAGCAGGCGCCACAGGCTGGGGTTGGCTTCCTCCTCCTCTTCCTGTCGCAGATTGACCGAGGAGAGCGGCCGCCAGGTTTCGGAGTCCTCGCGGCGCACCCAGGTCTTGCTGTCAATCTGTCCGGCGGCACGGAGCTGCACGAGCTCGTTGCCTGTCACCGGGCCGATCTTTTCCTCACCGGTATCGTAGTAATATTTATGTGCCATCAGAGTTCAGGCGGGGCAATCAGCCGTGAATGGCCAGCCCGTCGGCAGCCAGCACAGCCTCGTGAATAGCCTCAGAGAGCGTGGGGTGGGCATAAATCATAGCCTTCATGTCCTCCTCAGTCAGCTCGCTGTTCATAGCCAGCTCGGGCTGGGTAATCATCTCGGTAGCGGAATCGCCCATGATATGTGCACCCAGCAGCTCGCCGTTTTCCTTGCCGAAAATCAGCTTTACAAAGCCTTCGGTCTCTCCCGAGGCTACGGCCTTGCCGATGCCCAGGAAGGGGAACTTGCCCACCTTGTACTCCACACCGGCCTCCTTCAGCTCGCGCTCGCGCTTGCCCACACTGGCCACCTGCGGGTGGCAGTAGGTGCAGCCGGGTACATTGATGGGGTGCTTGGGGGTGTGGTCGGGGTCAAACATGCCCTCCACAGCCTGCTCAGCCTCGAAGCTGGCGGTGTGAGCCAGCATAATACCGCCGATGCAGTCACCCACGGCGTACACGCCGGAGATGTTGGTGCGGTAGTTGTCGTCGACCTTAATGAATCCACGCTCGGTCAGCTCGAGCCCGTTGGCCTCGGGCACGACGGGTACCACGCCGATGGCCACCAGACATACATCGGCCGTAATCTCCTGCTGCTTGCCGTTCTTGGCGGTGATGGTAGCGGTCACGCTGTCACCGTTGTCCTTCAGGCTCTCGACCTTGGCGCCGGCCATGCAGGTGATGCCCTGTTTCTTGAACGAGCGCTCCATGGCGGTGCACACGTCGTTGTCCTCATTGGGCAGGATGCGGGGCAGAGCCTCCACAAGTGTTACCTTGGTACCGAAGCAGTGGTACACGTAGGAAAGCTCGGTGCCGATGGCGCCGGACCCGATAACAATCATGCTATCGGGGCGCTTGGGCATGACGAGGGCGTCCTTGCTGCCGATAATGGTCTTGCCGTTGAAGGGGAAAGCGGGTACCTCGCGGGTGCGGGCGCCGGTGGCAATCAGGATGTTGGTGCCGCTCAGGGTGCTCACGGTGCCGTCGGCGGCAGTTACTTCCACCTGACCGGGCTCGGTGATGCGGGCTGTGCCGATTACATGGTCAATCTTGTTCTTCTTGAACAGGAAAGCAATACCGTTGGAAAGGCGCTCAGAAACACCGCGGCTGCGGGCAATGACGGCGGGCCAGTCTACACTCATATCGCCGCAGGAAATGCCGTACTCGGCGGCATGCTTAGCCATGGTGTTGTACACCTCGGCATTCTTCAGCAGTGCCTTGGTGGGAATGCAACCCCAGTTCAGACAGGTGCCGCCCAGGTTCTCCTTCTCCACGCAAACCACGCGCTTGCCCAGCTGAGCAGCACGAATGGCACCCACGTAGCCGGCGGGGCCACCACCAATCACTATCAAATCGTAACTCATGGCTACATTCTACTCCTTTCCTCCACGGCTTGCAACCGTAAAGAACGCTCGCGCGCACGCGTCTGTGTCATGCGAAAGAGCTGCTTGCACTATTGATTGCCGATTATTGAATCTCTACAAGCTCGACAAATTGGAGCTTGTCCCCCTATCCCCAAGGCGTTAGCCTTGCTCTTCACCATGCGCGCAGCGCATTCTTCACCACCGTGCGCAGCACGGTTCTTCACCGCGGGCTTCAGCCCGCTTTTCACTCGGCCGAAGGCCGTTAAAAAGCTTTTATTCCAAAGCGAGCCACAGGCGAGCCTAAACCAGAGCCCGCGACAGCGGGCGATAGCTCAATAGAGCCCGGCGGCTGAGCCGCGAAGCGGCGAAGCCCCGGGTAGGAGTATATAAAATAGATGAGCCCGAGGAACGAGGGCGGCAGATGAGAGGCAGGTT
>JAZSEM010000123.1:0-8560 GCA_045531695.1 Akkermansia sp. | reverse complement strand
AGCTACCGTTCACGCCCGCGCCTTAAAGCGCGGGCAGCAGCCGAGGCAAAGCTCGGCAACCCTTGCGGCGTAAGTCGCGGAACTTTACACCTAGTCCTTTGTAACTCGTAACTAGTACTTCTACAAATTGCTCTTTGTCGAGCAACATTCCGCCCCGCTATATAGCGGGGCGGCAGAACTCGCAGCAAGCGGCGAGTTGATTTTTTTGGGGGGGAAAGGGGTTACTTACCCTTTTCCTCGAGCTTGTCCTTCACCTTCTCCTCCACCTCAGCATAGAGGTCGGGGTTGGAGCGCAGGGCCTCCTTGGCGGCATCGCGACCCTGAGCGAGCTGGCTGCCGTTGTAGCTGAACCAGGAACCACGCTTCTGAATGACGTCGTACTCCATAGCCAGGTCAATCAGGGAACCGACGGAGGAAATACCCTCGTTGTACATGATGTCGAACTCACACTCGGTGAAGGGCGGAGCCACCTTGTTCTTGACCACCTTCAGCTTGGTGCGGTTACCGGCCACGGTACCATCGGCACCCTTAATCTGGCCGATGCGGCGGATATCGCAACGAACGGAGGCATAGAACTTGAGGGCGCGACCGCCGGGGGTGGTTTCGGGGTTGCCGAACATCACGCCGATTTTCTCGCGAATCTGGTTGGTGAAGATGCAGACGGTGCGAGCCTTGGCAATAAGGGAGGTGAGCTTGCGCAGAGCGGCACTCATCAGGCGGGCCTGAGCACCCACGGTGCTGTCGCCGATTTCCCCCTCGAGCTCCTGACGGGTCACCAGAGCGGCCACGGAGTCCACCACAACCACATCAATAGCATTGGAGCGAACCAGAGCCTCGCAAATCTGCAGAGCCTCCTCACCGCTGTTGGGCTGGGATACCAGCAGGTCATCGAGGTTCACGCCCAGCTTGGCGGCATAGGCGGGGTCGAGTGCGTGCTCCACATCGATGAAGGCAGCCAGACCACCGGCACGCTGAGCCTGTGCAATCACAGTGAGGGTCAAGGTTGTCTTACCCGATGACTCGGGGCCGAATACCTCAACAATACGGCCACGCGGCACACCGCCGGCACCCAGGGCTCGGTCAATCAACAGGTTGCCGGTGGGAATCACCTCGACCTCCATGGCCTTCTTGTCACCCAGGCGCATGATGGCCGTCTCGCCGAAGTCTTTCTGAATCTGGAGCATAGCGGCATCGAGCGCGCGCTGGCGCTGGGCCTGCAGTTTCTCCTGTTCGGGGGAAATTTCTTTACTCATATCACTGCTCAGCTTACCTGTTCGCCCCCCATCTTGCAAGCTCAAATAAAGCCATCAATAAAAAAAGTGGGAGACAGGCTCGTGACCTGTCTCCCACCGTTGACTGGGACGTAATCGTCTGGTTAAAAGTTACGACCTCACCCGGAGCATGCGGATTACTGAAAATATTGTTTTCGGAATAATGGCACAGCATGGTATCCGACAGATAATCGTAGGTATAGATGGAAAGGCTCAGTCCATCACTCTGGGACGAGAACGAGACATTGATGTATCGGGCATCCTGCGGCAGCCAAACAACCTCACACATTCTGCCATGCCGTAACTCCAATTGACACAGCCCACCATAGACAGGGGAACGAAACAATAATCTTGTCAAGATAAAGTAACAGGTGTAAACTGTGCGGGTAACATACTAAAAAACAGCACAACATGAGCAGAATATCCCTTGTCGGCATTGGCTGCGGTTCCCGCACACGCACCTACATGAAACTCGCAATGGAGCGCCCGGAGCAGTTCCGCATCGTCGCAGCGGCCGACCCGGTAAGGGTACGCGCTGAGCAGGTACGCGACTTTGCCCCTGAGGAGGAGCGTGGTGACATCAAACTCTTTGCGAATGCGGATGAGCTGCTCTCCCAACCCAAGATGGCAGATGTTGCCATCATCGGCACGCAGGACGACTACCACTTCGAGCCGGCCAAGCGCGCGCTCGAGCTGGGCTACGACCTGCTGCTGGAAAAACCCATTTCCAAAACCCTGCGCGAAGCACTGGAGCTGCGCGACCTGGCCGAAAAACTCGGGCGCCGCGTAGCCATCTGCCACGTCCTGCGCTACACCCCCTTCTACAACACCATCCGCAACATCATTCGCAGCGGCGAGCTGGGCGACATCATGACCTTCAATGCCAACGAGGGCGTGGGCGCCTGGCACTTCGGCCACTCCTTCGTGCGCGGTCACTGGGGTAACAGCGTGAAATCCACCCCCATGATTGTAGCCAAGTGCTGCCACGATATGGACATTCTCTACTGGCTGCTCGATCGCCCCTGCGAGCAGGTATCGTCCTTCGGCGAGCTCTCCTTCTTCCGCAAGGAAAGCCTGAAGGAACCCCGCCCCGAGCGCTGCACCGACTGGACCGGCCCCATCGGCGAGGACCCCTGGGACGCCCGCAAGTACATTACCGACGACTCCTGCCGCCGCTGGCTGCGCATGGTGATGGACGGTGTGGACGAGGCCACCCCCGAGCAGATTACCGAGTGGCTGCGCACCTCCCCCTGGGGGCGGGATGCCTTCCAGTGCGAGGATAACGACCAGCCTGACCACCTGGTGGCCATCCTGCGCTATCTGGGTGGCATAACCGGCACCTTCACCATGACCGCCTTCGAGGAGGGCCGCCACATCGAAATCTACGGCACACGCGCCAAGCTGCGCGCCGGTGCCTTCTACAAGGAAAACGGCCCGGGCGAAATCACCATCACCGAGCACTTCAGCAAGAAGGTGCGCAAGGTCGAAATCGAGGAGGCCGCCGGTGGCTATGCCAGTCACGGTGGCGGCGACTGGGGGCTTGTAAGCAACCTGTACAACGACATGCGCGTGGTCGAGGGGCCGGCCCTCATGACCACCCCCATTCAAGCCAGTGCCCACTCACACGTCATCGCCTTTGCCGTAGAGCACGCCCGCCGTACCGGCGAAGTGGTGGATATCAAGGAGTTTGAGCGTCGCGTGCTCAGTGGCGAGCTGAACTACTAAAGCATAAACTCCATGTGGAACCCGGGCAAGTTACTGCTACCTGTCGTACCGGCTCTGGTACTGAGCGCCACAGCTGCAGAGTGGGGTAACAACTACGAGCAGGCTCTGGCCGCAGCCAGGCTGCAGGGAAAGACCGTACTGGTGGATTTCACCGGCTCGGACTGGTGCCACTACTGCATGCGCCTGCGGGCGGATGTGCTCGAACACCCTGCTTTCGCAGCCTGGGCCAAGGAGCATTTTGTGCTGCTGGAGGTAGACATGCCCGAGAACCCGAACTTCGACCGCAAACTGCGCGAGCAGAACAGCCGACTCTGCGCTCAGTACAAGGTCAATGCCTTTCCCACCCTGCTGGTGCTGGATTCCGCCGGCAACCCGCTGGGTGGCCTGTTCGGGTACGAAGCCGACCCGGTGACAGTACAAAAACTACTGACACAGGGCCTGCAGGTCCACTACCTGCTCAAGCGCGCACGCCACTTGCAGGGTGAGCAGAGACTGCAGGTCATGCTTGCCGCCTGGCGACTCATACCCCGGGAACTGCACAAACTCAATCGCCCGCTGCAACAGGAGCTGATGGCTATCGATACCCAAGACCTCAGCGGTCTGCGTGCCACCGCCAAGGCCGAGCAGGCCCTGCAGGATTGCAAGGCTGCCGAAGCCGCCGCCCCGACAGATGCCGCAGCCCTCGATATCGTAAACGCCGCGCTTGCGCAAGCCGTACCGCAGAACCGTCGCCAGCTGCTGGAACTGAAGTACCGCCTGCTCATCCGCACCGTGGAGACCCCGCAGGAGGTCTACGCCGCCGCCGATGTAGCCTACGCCATCATCGATGCCGACCTGCGACTCTCCCCCGAGGTTAAGGAAAGCCGCAAAAAACAGCTCAAGGGCGTTTTTGCCAACCCGCAAACCAGCATCAACCGCAGCAGAATGATTTACCGCAAGCGCCCGAAAAAATAAAAAAATCACCCATTTCTCAAAAAAAAAGCTTGCAATACGCGACCAAACGCGCTACAATCCGCACGCACTCATTCCGAGTGAATCAGAAAGCGCAGTTAGCTCAGTGGTAGAGCACATCCTTCACACGGATGGGGTCATAAGTTCGAATCTTATACTGCGTATCCGAAAGCCCCTCAGCCGAGGGGCTTTTTTTTGCATTCACCTTCCCACCCGGCGCTTTCTGTTATCTATTTGTTATTTTTATGTTTTTATACTTGCGAACTCATAAGAAATTGGGTGGCATAAACAGTAGCTCTGATATAATGCGGTGAATACATGGCGCTATTTTGTAGCATCGGTTTATGCCACCCACACAAGTGCGGGTTCTCATATTTTTTATCGGTTGACATGGGGCTTCCGTCTTCGCCCTGCGGGCTACGCCGAGACGGGTGCGCCCCATGCTCTCATATGTCACCCGCGCAAGCGCGGGTTTAAAAGTACGGCTCGCTACGCTCGCACCCCTATAAGCTCCAATTTGTCGAGCTGCGAGCTTGCGAGCCTACTTCAAAGCCCGAGGTACGAGGGCGGTAGCTCAATAGGCAGGGGCGTAAGCCCCTGCAGCGAGTACAAAAAAGAACATGAGCCCTGAAAGGGCGGCAGAAACGGCGCGTAATGAAATTGTCGCGTTATTTATGCCAACCTGCCTCTCATCTGCCGCCCTCGTTCCTCGGGCTCATCTATTTTATATACTCCTACCCGGGGCTTCGCCGCCGGGCTATTGAGCTATCGCTCGCTGTCGCGGGCTCTATGCTAGGCTCCCGTCTTCGGCTACGCCTGGGGGCTTCTCGTTGATACGCCCACCCAGAACGCCCCCTTGCGGCACATGCCGCCTAACTTGAATATCCAAAATCCAAAATTCAAAATCCAACTTTTCAACGGCCTTCGGCCGGGTGAAAAGCGGGCTTTGCCCGCGGTGAAGAACCGTGCTATGCACGGTGGTGAAGAATGCGCTGTGCGCATGGTGAAGACCAAGGCTGACGCCTTGGTGATAGGCGGACAAGCTCCAATTTGTAGAAATACAGGTTACAAGTTTCGATAGACAAGTTAAGGAGCACGGCTGCTACGCCGCAAGCTGCGTGGCCAATTCTACCGTTCACGCCCCCGGCTTCGCTAAAGCTATGCCGGAAGCCTTGGCGAAGACGGGTAACTCGTCTATCCTTTCTCCGATAAGCACCCTTTTCACTTTGCCCGTTATTCTGTAGCACTTTCAATCGGCGCATATTATCGCTGCATGGCAAACAATAGCAATCGATGCTGAATGGTGCATGCTCTGATTTACTCACATGGTGCGGGGTGTGATACGCTCTCGGGCTTTTCATAATTTCTAACGCATGAGCACGATGAACGATAAAATCCATGGCGGCATAAGGCGTGCGGGGCAACTCCCGCGTACGTTGATAGGGGTGAACGGTGTGCGGTTGATTAACATACCCGGTGTTTATTATCCGCCCCACATACTGACAGAGAGGACGCAGCGGGAGCGCCACTTACCGGTGATTCTCAGCAAGCCACCCGCCTGGGCTATCTCCAGCCGACAGGCAGCGGAAATTCTGGGCTGCAAGCAATCGTCGACTCGTGAGCTCCTGCACCGCGAGCGAGTGCGCTTTTGCCGTGTGGCCGAGAAAGGGTGCCCGCCCATGGCCTATTGGGATAGGCGACGGGTGCAGGCGCTGGCACGCAAACTCCGCACGCCGCTCACCCATGTATCGCCACAGTTGATTGCTTCGGCAGAGGCCTTGGCGATTCTGCAAGTCTCGCGCAATTCGCTGAGCCGCTTTGTCAGACAGGGGCTCCTGCAGCGCTTCCGATTACGTGTGCGCGTGACGGAAGGTCCCCGACTGCGTTTCTATTACCTGCGCGATGAAGTGGCGGAACTCGACCGCCATCGGCAAGCGCTCGGCCTCAAACGGCGAGATGATACCACACCGCCCTTTCCGGGTTGTGAACAATAAACCTTAACCATGTACAATATGCATCATACACAAACATCACACAACCCATCCACAACAATGACACATCACGACGAAGCTGATTTTTGTTTGCCCAATTCGGGCAATTCTCCTATCATTAAAAACATGTCCATTCGCACACGTCTACATATCGCCGGTGAGCCCAGTGTGGCTTATGTCGTTCAGGAATATCTCCAATCCTTCCGCCCGCCGATGAACGCTCTGGTCGGGCGCATGTTCCACAATATCTATCGCCTCTATCCCGAACTGCCGAGAAAGTTCATGCACGAGGTGAATCAAGACCAACTCACCGATGAGATTTTGGCCTCCATCAAAATCCCTCGCCACCGTCTACAGTACTCGCTCCTGCTGGAAGATTTCTTCAGCTATGCTCAGCGCCACGGCTGGATGCATAAAAGCGAGAATTGTTTATAACATATTTATCAGTATTATTTCAGCCCTATCTCTTGCATCAGCAGGAGGTAGGGCTACAATTTTTTTGATATATCCAAGGCGTGAATAACATCAGGTAAACCTGCAAAAAACGTCAGTTCGGCGACTGGATTTTTGAGTCAATGAGGCAGAATCTACGCTACAAAATCGCGCCCAAAATGGATTGACATCAGTGGGTATAGAATGATATAAAAGGCACATACGCCACATACCACAAGATAGGGGGCTTAAATTAGCTTCCTATGTTTCAAAGGAATGGCGTCAGTTTATTTATCATGGTGGGTATGGTAGGGATACTGAGAAATGCGTTGTTTTTTTGCTCCCTTGATTTCCTTTATGGTGCAGGGGGATACAGGAGGATATAACAATGAACATGAGACTGCAACAAATGAATCGGAAGTGCTTTTTTTATGATTGGAGGGAGGATGTTCAATTCGGAGATAAAATTAATAGTATAATGGCGCCTAATTTTAAGACAGCAGTTTAAGCCCCCTTTTCCTTGTGCAAAGTATCGTGCGCGTGTATAATTCAACCAACAAACATGCAAAACGAAAAAATACACAAGAGAGGACGCTACGCCGCAGAGTTCAAGGAAAAGGTAGCATTAGAAGCGCTCACCGGAGCAAAGACATACGCGCGGATAGCGTCTGAGTACGGCATCAGCCCCGATTTAGTAAAGGACTGAAAAAAACAGGCAAAGGAGAAGCTTAGCGAATGTTTTCGAAGAGGCGGACCTACAAGCATGAGTTCTTTTTCTCCGAGAACCTAAGAGTCTGAAGAAGCAATAGAAATGCCCTCCGAGTGGATGGCATACTATAACCAAGAAAGGCCTCATTCATCACTAAAGAATTGTAGCCCTCTGATGAACAGAGAAAATAACGCCTGCCCTCTTCCGGCGATTTTTCGGCGCGATTTTTCCGCGCCAAAAATGGATTGACATCAGAGGGTATAGAATGATATAAAAGGTACACACGCCGCATACTACAAGATTGGGGGCTTAAATTAGCTTCCTAAGTGTCGAAAGAATGCGACAGTTTACTATACTAGCCAGAATTATGACATGAGAATACTGTTTTTATTATTTTTGATATTATGTGTTTCTATCTTTTTCTTATTAAAAGATGGAAATATTTTTTCTATATTCATAATACCAATTCTTCTAATAATATTACCGAGCCGTATATTTTCGATGTTCTCAAAAACGAAAAATAGTATTCTCTTTTTGTTGTCTCCATTGATTCTGTCTTTTTTTATATCGTTAGTTAATTTTATTTTTAGAAAAATTGGTAATATAGATATGCCATTTTTTGAGATTTTTCTCTTTATTGTTTTGTGGGTATTCTATTACGTTGCTGACATATTTATATTACTTTTATTAAGGGTAATAAGCTATATAGTAAACAAACTGCGCACTTAATTTTGGGTAGATAAACTAGCAAAATTAGCTTTGCATGAAATTGTGTTTTTCATTGCTCATTGCTTAAAAGCAATGAGCAATGAAGTGAGGAATATGACTAATCTTTTATTGAAAAATCAACTTCACCAGCACATACATCAAATACATATTTTTTTTCACATTTCACAACAAATGGAGTATTTGGCAATATATCCATAACAAAGGCATATCCATTCCTCCATTTAATTCTTGAAGTATCATCTGCATTAGGTCGTTGTCTTACATTGAATTCATCTTCAACATAGATAGTAGCTTCATATTTGCAAAAGTTGTTTTTCGGATTCAAAATAATTGCGGCTGATATTGAAAAATCACCTAGAAGGTAATTTTCAAAACCTTTGCCTACGACTCTTTTAGGTTTTATATATTTTGTTTTATTATAAATATTTTGAGACTTTAAGGCATAGTATCCATTGTATATAAATGATTCCGCTTCTTTTTTATATGTAGAACCAGCTACATTCAAATGCTTCAAATCATAATATACTGACTCTCCGTTTCCTGAATATAAATGATTAAGTAATAGTCCCAAAATCATTATGGCATGCGAGCCTACTAATTCTATATTGGGCTTCATTGCCATCCCATAGAGGCTCGATAACGAACCTCTATGGCGCATGATTGCTGTATGTATGGATGATTTTCTTTGAAAAAAGGTTTAGGAATTAGGGGAGGGAATCTTTCGGCGGGTTCCTGCTGTCCCATATCAAATA
>JAZSEM010000044.1:0-59450 GCA_045531695.1 Akkermansia sp. | reverse complement strand
GCCGTGGTGCCACGGAAAGTCCGTATGTTAAAAACTGCCTCGCCCGGCCGCCGCTCAGCGTTGCTTGTTTCAGCGTTTCGCTTAGCTCTTTCGGGCTGCACCGTGTCGGTGTGCCGAGAAGTATACACGAATCATCGCCGAGCGTCAAGCTCATTTTTCAAAATTTTTGCATTTTTTTGCAACAAATTTTTGAAAACATTGAAAAATCAATGTTTTTATTTTTCATTTTTTTGCCACTTTTTCAAAAAAAGGTAAATTTTACCTAAGAAATGCGAAAGAAAAGCGCCTCTACTGCGAAAAAAAGCAGCAAAGGCGCCAAAATAACGATTATGGAGCTCGTTTTTACTTTACAGGGGCTATATTGAACAGCTTAATCCCCTGCTCTGCAATCTGTTTAACAACCGGTGCAGCAACAGCATTAGCAGAGGGAGCCGAATCAACAGATTTTACATCCTGCATCAGCACCAAAACAAGCAACTGTGGCTTATCTGCCGGGAGCATGAGAACAGCGCCGACATCTGTCGACTTTTTATCAGATTGACGATGAATAGTTGCTGTTTTGCAAGCCACACGATAACCGGGTATAGCAGCGGCAAGGGCCGTACCACGGCCGGCAGCGCCTCGGTATTCGGTGCAGCTTTCCAACGCCTGAAGTACGGCTGTAGCAGTGGCGGGCTGCATGGCGTTCTCAGCGGATGGAGAGGGCTCGCCATTGGCAGCAATTGGCGCAAACTTACCTTCCCTGCCTATGGCTGTGTAAGCCGCGACCAGTTCCATGGGTGTGGCCGAGTAATCCTCAACAATAGAAAAGAGCGCAGTAACTCCATCAATATCGGGGCGTTGCAAGCCAAGAGCCTCAAACTGATTAGCCAACGTTTCAGCGCCGGCGATAGTAATCATGCGCCCCGTACCGGGCACGGAAGACTTCTTAATGACCTGCCCGCAGGTGAGAACTCCGTAATTAAACGGGTGGTCTGTAAGCTGCATGTTCTCAGTTATCTGTAGCGGAGCACAGGATATCAGGTAGTTCACGGTTACCTTGCCGGACTCGAGCGACCCCGAGAGAATAATTGGCTGAACAAGCATGCCTACACGAGTCCGGCCATGCAGACTCAGCGGGGCAATGGCTCCCTCTGTCGCACACTCAGTCGTGGCCAACACTTTTCCATCGGTCACGGATACAACAACGGCACAGGCGCTCTCGGCCATATAGTCCTTCATGGCAGACGGCAAAACATTATCGCAAACCTGCTGCATGTTCACATGTTCTGCGGCAGTCGCCCATGCTGTGGTTACAGCGGCGAATAAAGTGGCAAGTATATTCCTGATTTTCATTTTCTGTCTCTCTTATGTTATCTGATGAAGCAAAGCGACTTCCAACAGTATATCAGGCAACACATCTCCGTCAATCTCAAACCTCCCGGCATGTCAGAGAAAACAAGCACTCCGGCCAATTGCACTTGCGATGCGTCAAATAAGCCTCATAGAGTTGAGCGGCCTGCAAACGAAACACTTTTATACGCATGCCGCTGAAAAGCCCCATCTCAATATCGGCATAATGCTCTACCGCCTCCGTACGAGAGCCATCAACGGGCAAAGGCATAAGGAAAGCGTTGCATACGGTATGAGGCAGCAACTCCGGAGGTGTGCTGAGAGCCTCCTTCTTCTGCACAGCCATGGCATAAAGGAATTGTTTGGTGACATCATTCACACCGGGCAAGCTGCTTACTCGCCCATTGATAATTTCCGGCAGATAGTATTTGGCATCAAAGACATAGGCTACCCCCTCCTTCACAAACAGCATATCGAGCTTAAGAGGTTGGACGTCTGCGGCAGCACCATCACAAATCGACCATCTCGGGGGCTGAATGCCATAGCGACTTTTCACATCCACTCCCAAAGAGCAACGGCAAACGTCCTCCCACACGGTGTGAAAATGAGTACAGCCGAAGGCAAAGGAATGCTCAGGCAGTTCATCCTGTTCAAAACGCTGATGCAAGTATGTCTGCATGAGCTGCAAAATATGCCTACGGCGAGAGTCGAACTGTTGGTTAAGTTCCGACTCCACACAGTGCAGCAGAAAATCAGTCTCCCCCAACTCCTCAATATTTTCCTCAACAGTTTCAATCTGAGTGAGTTCCAGCAGTTCCGGCAGGCTGAACAGCTCCAATTGTCGGTAGCATTCCTTTACAATGACCCTATGCAAACGGGTAATAAAATGGTCTTGGGCATCGATGGTACGACAGGTATCCACATCTACGTACACGGGTGTGCCGTCCTGCATAAAAGGAGTCGTTGTATTGATAGTACGATTCCACAGAATTCGCCCGCTGCCATTCCGTGCAATCAAATCGACATCTTCCCGATACTCCCCGTGCTCGGCATAATCACAAAGCAATGAGACCAACAGAGCCAGATAACAGGTAGATTCACGCTCATGCAGAGCATCAGAAAACACGTTTTCATACTTTGACTGATAACGTGCTATGACCTTTATCACCTGAGCGAAAACAGTCATACGGGTAGTAGGAAGAGCCCCACCGGCTACGGCGAGCTCGGGCTCCATCAGTGCATCTTCCGTATAATACTTGGGCATTACATAAACAAGATGCCCCCTATGGCAGTACATACCCACATACGAAAATGCGTAATCTCCTGAGCCGATGAAGGATTCGAGTTCGCTCTCATCGTCCTGTTCCGTTCGGTCAAATTTTCTGCGCTGGCTCAGAATTCCCTCATTCATGAGGGTCAGAATCAAATTGCCCGACTCGTTCGGGCTCATGCCGAAAATATCGGCAATCTGCTTGCGCGAGTAAGCCACTCGCTCCCTTGCCCAAGCCAGGGAGCGCAGGCGATTCTCTGTGTGAGCATGACTCATTGCTCCACCAGACGACAGAATATCTTATCGAGAGCAGTCTGCATACCGCCGGCATGGTACGCGTTGGCAAACGCCTGTACCAATTCGGAATAACTCTGGCTATCTGCAAACACAGCACTGCGTTTATGCTTAGCGGCATCCTCAAACAAATACATAAGCACTTTGCTCTTTACTGCCGCTATAAAATACTCCTTCTCTGCCAGCTCTTTGCTATTCAGGAAGAAAGCGCCCATGAGTTTATCCTCATTTATACCGGCGCCCCTCAGCAAACCGTTCACTCTCGCGCGCAGGAGTTTCCAGTCTTCGCGCCATTCCCCCTGCACATAAGCAGCCCCCTCATCAATGCCCACATACTCAAAACTCCAGCGCCGCTTGAACGCAGTATCCATGGGGTAAACACCCTGGTCTGCGCTGTTCATGGTAGCCCAGATGTAGAGGTTAGACGGTATATACACACGCGCCTCGGCAGATGCCTGAGCACCGAAAAGATATTCCCTCAGCTCCTCAGACGGAGCGATATCATACATACTTGCTCCCGAATCATTACGATCCAGCAATTGGAATATATCACCGAACACGCTTGCGACACGGGCGCGATTGATTTCCTCTATCAGCAGCAGATAGTTCTCGCTCCTGTTGTTCAGCGCACGTTTCAACATGCGTGCAAAGGGGCCGGGAACGAAGGCATAACAAATTTTACCATCTCTCATCACCGGCTTATAGGAGCCGACAAAATCATAGTAGCTGTACTCGGGGTGAAAGGTGACACGTTCCCTGTTCACCTCAGCCACCGAGGCGGCATCTGCATTCAGCTGATAACTCTTACCCGTTCCGGGAGCGCCGAAAATGATGCGATTGTGAGCTTTCGTCAATGCCTGAGCCTTTTCGGCATGAGCCATACGCTCTATCAACAGATACTGACGCTCTGCCAATTCATGAAGACTACCGTGCAGATTGCCGAATAGCTTAGTCAATGACGGCTGAGCCATAAGCAGCTCTCGCTTAAGCGGCTCAAGCAGATTCTCCGTCTTGCGGAACGCGATTTTCTTCCCGTCAGAGCCCTCTGTTATCTCCCCAAGAGCTACCACTTGCATGGTGGGATAGGCCTCATAACACACAATTTTTTCACCCGGTGCCACTAACCCAAAGTTCGCCGGAACCTGGCGAGGGTTCCCCTTCTCTGTGTACACCGAGTAGCTTTCTTCCTCGCCTTCGGCCATGTGGAAGAAACTCCAATACTGAGGATTAGCCACCAATAGCCAATAGCGTGTTTTGGGCTCTTTCTCCACAAACGCGGGTGGCGTTCGATACACCTCAGTAGGCCTCCACTGCGCCCCCCATTCCAACGAATCGGGCAACTCAGAAATGACACTTTGGTCAAACCAGAGTTCAGCGTAAAGTTCACCGTCCCGCTTTTCCGGGTGAGTAATACCGGCCACACCACGCTGCAGGTACTCCTGCATTTTCGCCTCAGGGATTCCGACTTCCTCGACCAGCTGAGCAAGCTGCTCACCCGAGAATCCCGATGACGTCTCCTTCACCAGATAACGTGTGCAAGGGCGCACGAACCACTCTTTGTAACTTTTTACAAGCCACTGGCATGTTTCCGATAATGCGTCCAATTCATCGGGAACCACGAAACGCCGTTCTATCTTGATGGCTTTGGACCTCTGTTCCAATAACTGACTGATATGCGTATAATGGCATTTTGCATCGCTGAATCTATGGTGTACTTCATTTGAACTCAGCGCGTTCAAAAATGAAAAGAAGCAAGCATACTGGTCTTCGGAATCGCAGTAAATCTCAACCGTCACCGTATTGTGTTGATTCCGGCTTGTCGGTTTAGACAAGCGAGCTGTTATCAACACACCATCCCGGTAAAGTCCGAAATAATTCTGATGACCACGGTCAGGCTGAAAACCGCCATGCTCAGAAAGATAGTCAGTAACTGCTTTGTATGCAGGTATGTAATGTGATTGCAATGCCATAAAATAAACAGGTTATATCAATTGTTGAATATACTCTTCACCGCTGCGGTTAGGGATGATAATCAGCCGGAGTCGTGCGCGGGTACAGGCTACGTAAAATTCGTTGGGCGTAAAGCCGGAGGTGCGACCTTCTTTCGGGGCTGAAATATCGGTCAGGATGACGGCCGGGCTTTCAAGGCCCTTGTATGCTTTGATGGTTTCGCCCAGCACGCGGACCGAACCGGGGGCCAGACAACGGCTCAGGCGCTCATCGGCATTTTCGCGGGTTTCTCCATCGGCCGGGAAATCCACGAGCTCGGCGAGCAGCGGGTCTTTCAGGGAGGTGTTGCGGCGCCAGGGCGTCAGCACCACAATGTCATTGATGGCATAGTGCTCTGCCAGCAGGCGTTCGATGGCTGACTTCACCGCAACAGCACGCTCGACCGACGTTTCTGCTGCGGGCAGCACCTCGACCTCCGGCCCCTGCAGGGGGAGCACACTGTCAGCCCCGCCACTTATCGGAGCACAGAACGAGGCAATCTGCGCTGAATTGCGAAGGTTATGGCGCAATCTCAACCTCACAGGCAAATCAGGCAAAGAGCAATCATAGCCGTAGAGCTGTTGCCCGGCATCTGTGAACAGATAGAGCTTGCCACCGGGGCACAGCAGAGCACGTACCACTTCCCACCATTCCGTGGGAAAGTCCTGAGCTTCATCCACAAAAATGTGGTCAAAGGTATACCGAGAGTTACAGCGCAGCCAATCGCACAGCTCGTTCAACGCACCGGGCGCAAACAGATTTTCCGCTACGGGCACATTCTCATTCTCACAAATGTATTCCACCACGGTCTGGAAATTATCAAGCACGAGTGGGGAAACATCATCGAACTTCTTCACCCGAGCCAAACGCATCGTCCCCTGCACCCGCAAAAACTCAGCCAGATTGTAGTTGAAACAGAGCACCAGTACTCGCCGAGGGATTTCCTTCAATTCGGCTTCCAAAGCCAAGCGAGAGGCCTCGACGCACAGCATGGTACTCTTGCCGGAGCCGGCACAGCCCTCCACATGCACACCGATGGGAGACTCCGCGAGCATGGGAAGCACCCGAGCCAACGGGGCGGCAGCAGAATTGATAATGTTGGTAGCAGTGGCGACATCGATATTAAACACCAGATTCTGCAGCAGATAGCGCCTTACATCATCCAGTTCTGCTACCGATGTTGAGTTATTGAAGCAGAAAAGCCGCTCAATGCGTCGGCGAAGGCCTGAAAGCAGAGTATCGCTGCCACAAAGGTACAGCCAGTCGTATATATTGTTGCGCGGAATCTCTTCACAACCGTCCGTCTGTAACTGGTAATCCACAGCTTCGGCATCGTACTCCGTCTCGGAGAGGTTCACGTAGTTGCTGATTTTACCGAGCAGAACAGCCATGCAGCGGCACTCCAGCCGAGAACGACCGTCATGCCCCCAGCGGAACTGCTTATCGAGCTCAGTTCGCAGGTGTTTCATGGCAAGAAAGGCCTGATTGAGCGGGCTGTCGTGCTTCACCGCATCATAGCTACCATCCGGATTCCCGCGGAACCAACGCCCGTTTTCCACCTTGGCATGCTGCCAATCTTTTACCTCGAGCACCAATATACCCTTCCCCGGAATCAATACCACAAAATCAGCCTCGTAGGTGATGTGACGCTTAGTCTTTTTCGATACCTTGACCAGCAAATGACGCCAGCAGTTGTGTATCACCGTCCAGTCCTCCGGCATTTGCCGCAGGGCCTCATACACCAACCGCTCACCGATTTCCCCCATATTAGACGGTTCGGTTACGATAAACTCTGCCGGGAACATGCGCGCCATTGTGACTACATGTTACATTCCCCAATGCAGTAAATCAAGCTTATTTACACCCAAATCCGCAGCTGAGCCAGTTTTCCGCCTTTACAATCAGCTGCGGGTGCTCTATAGTATAGGGCATGAGCGATATGAAAGTTTCTGACAATATGGACGCGCTCATCAAGCTGGCGCTCGATGAGGATTTCGGTGATGGTGATGTAACCTCCACGTATTTTGTACCCGAGGGACTGCAGGCTCGCGCCCTCATGCGCCCCCGCACGCAGGGCGTGCTTTCCGGCGTGAAAGTGGCCGAGGCCGTATTCCGAGCCGTTGACCCCAGCCTGAAGGTTGAGGTTTACCTGCACGACGGCGAGGCCGTTTCCCCCGGTGCGATTGTAATGATGATAGAGGGTTCCGCCCGCTCCATTCTGGGTGCTGAGCGCACAGCGCTAAACTTCATTCAGCGCCTGTCCGGCGTGGCCACCATGACCAACAAGTACATGAAGGCCATTGCTCACACCGACTGCAAGCTGCTCGATACCCGCAAGACCACCCCCGGTTACCGTCTGCTCGAGAAGGCCGCTGTGGTGCACGGTGGTGGCAACAACCACCGCTTGGGGCTCTATGACCGCGCCATGGTAAAGGACAATCACCTCATGACCGATGGCGACACCGCTCACCTGCAGGCCTGCATCGACAAGCTCAATGCCGACAAACCCGGTGTGGAAGTCGAGCTCGAGGCCGATAATCTCACTCAGGTGGAAGCCTTCCTGAAGTTGCGTGGTGTGGACTACATCCTTCTGGACAACATGAGCCCCGAAGATATGGCCAAGGCCGTGGAAATGCGTGGTAAGAACAAGAAGCCCTATTTCGAAGCCAGCGGTGGCCTGACCCTCGAGACAGCTCCTGCCGCAGCCGAGAGTGGCGTGGACTACATGAGCTTCGGCTGTCTGACCCACTCCGTACCGTCCATGGACCTGGGTCTGGACTTCACCGTGGAGCGCTAAGTGACCTTCATGGAACTCAGTCCGCGAGAGGCTCTCATTACCCTCAACCTCATACCGGGGTTGGGTTCGGTGCGCATACAGTCATTGCTGAACTTCTTCGGCTCTGCTGAGCTGGTACTTGCCGCTCCGCACAGCATACTGGAAAATGTGCCCCGCATAGGCCCCAAACTGGCCCGAGCCATCGCGAGCTGGCGAGATTGTACCAACGTGCACGCCGAACTGGCTCTGGCAGAGTCACACGGCGTGCGCGTGGTCACCATTGTAGATGATGACTACCCCGACGCCCTTCGGCGCATGAGCGACCCACCCATCGTACTCTACATGCGAGGTGAATGGTTGCCGACGGATGGTGAGCGTGGAGTTGCTATCGTCGGCTCACGAGCCGCGACCCCTTATGGCATGAGCCATGCACGCAGGTTCGGCCGCGAACTGGCAGATGCCGGTTGCACCATTATTTCCGGATTGGCCCGGGGTATCGATACCGCCGGCCACTGGGGAGCGCTGGATGCCGGCGGTCGCACCATCGCCGTACTGGGCAGTGGCCTGGCTAACATATTCCCACAGGAAAACTGCGAACTTGCCAATCGCATCTGCAACGGTCACGGCGCCGTGGTCAGTGAGTTCCCCATGACCCTGCCACCCGGTCGTACGACCTTCCCCCAGCGCAACCGCATTGTCGCGGCTTGGTCAAAAGCCGTGCTTGTGGCTGAAGCCCCTCACCGCAGCGGAGCCCTGCACACGGCTGCCATAGCGGCAGACTACTACGGCAACACCGTTTTTGCCCTACCCGGCTCCGTCGACAGCCCGACCTCTGTCGGCTGTCACGGTTTGATACGCGACGGCGCCATCCTGTGCACCACACCGCAGGAACTACTGCACGACATGCACTGGAGCGGTCCCGCACAGCAGTTGGAGCTTTTCCCCACCGCCCCTGAAGCCGAGATTGAAACACCCCCCGAACCGACGGACTGCACGGACCGCGCCGATATACTCGCAGCCATAGCAGCCGGGCACGACACGCTCGATGCCCTCTGCTCCGCCCTCGGGCTACGCACCATGGAGCTTACCCCGCAGCTCATGCGACTGCAGATTGAGCGCGCCATCATTCCCCTGCCCGGTGGTCGCTACGCCTGCTGCTGATTTTTTTTCGACGGACTTTGTTACCGGGCCGAACGGCTTAACATCAATTATCATTGACAATCAGCACTTGCAGGGCTACAATAGGATTGCATGATATATGGGCGCCTCATTTCCTTACTGTTGAACACCGGACTGCTGACAAGCTGTACCGGAGCGCTGGATATGATGCTGCACAAACGCATATCGCCCGAAGTGCAACAAGCTGCGCAGAAAGAAGATTGCTGGTACACCTACCTGCCCCATCGCTCACCGGGGTTCTGTCTGCGAACCCGCCATGCCATTGTGTGGAAGGATGAAAGTATGAACCTGGGTTACTGGCGAGGGCTGCACCCGCGCCCCCCTCACCGCGTGCTGGTGGAAGCTCGCGGCCACACTCTCATACTGCACCGTCGCTATGTGTGGGACGGCAACAGCGTGGGGAGCACCCAATCGGCAGACCTCATGCCCAGCCTGCGACATGATATTCTGTACCATGCACTCAAAGAGGGGGCTCCCATCAGCCGCCGCGCCATCGATAGGGCATACCGCGCCGATTGCGAGCGATACGGGGCTGATTTCAGTAATCTGCGCTACGCCGGCTTACGACTTTTTGGTGGTATATTCAATGATATGGGCCAACATGGGACCCTCATCATTCAGCCCACCACCCCACAAACCCCGCCGGCTCCGCTGGAGCCGGATCGTTTTGATGATCCCTATGACGAACTCGGTTACCATGACTGACCTCCCCAAAAACGATATGATGGGTGGAAGTTTCGGACCGGAACTGACGATCTATAGCAACTTTCCGCATACCGAAAGTTCCTGCTGTGCTCTGCTGTGCAGCGGCCGAGCAGCCTTCGAGTGCCTGTTGAACAACATGCCACGCCCCCGCCGTGTACTTATACCTCGCTTTATATGCGACACCGTGACAGAACCATTGCTGCGCATGGGCCTGACGATTGTTCGTTATGAGGTTACAGAGCAACTGGAGCCATGCCCGCCGACGAATGCGGGCAGTGGTGATTTGCTGCTGCTGGTCAATTATTTCGGCCTGACGGGCGAGGCTGTACAGGCAGCCGCGCGGCGACACCCCGGCCCTGTGATAGTGGATGCCACCACAGCTCTCTACACCCCGCCCCTGCCCGGAATACCGACTTTTTACAGCCCCCGCAAGTTCGGTGGCTTATGTGACGGCGGAGTGGCCTGTGCCCCCTTTCCCCTGGAATTACCTGCCGAGCAAGACTGCTCAGCCACGCGCATGCTCGGCATGTTGCAGAGGTCAGAAAACGGACTGACTACAGCGGCCGAGGCCATTCAACAGGCCGAGGACAGCCTGTCAGCCCCGGCCAAACGCATGTCACCACTCACCCGTGAACTAATACAAAGCATTGACTGGCAAACAGCAGCCAACAAGCGACTGCAAAACTATGCCACTCTCCATACTGCACTGGCTCCCATTAACCGCCTGCAGCTACCGGCGCAGCCCGTATTTGCCCCCATGTGTTACCCCCTGGTCTGCGGCATACCGGGCTTGCGAGACGAGCTGATAGATGCCGGGGTAGCCCTGCCCCTCTACTGGCCTGAAGTCATCGCTGCAACCTCAGCAGATGAAACCGAAAACCGCTTGTCCCGTACCCTGCTCCCCCTGCCCCTCGACCAGCGCTACACCCCCACCGACATGCAGTGGCTCATCAAGCGTATTCTGGGCTGATTTCGCAAAAGTCCCTACCACTTTTGCTGCATCTTCCGCAAAAGTCCCTACCACTTTTGCAGAATTTTTCACAAAAGTCGTTACAATTTTGCAGTTTTTACTTGCTTAACTATTGCATATCAGTATAATAAAAACAACCCCGCAGATCACCATGAAAAGAACGGCTCTGACAGCGCTTGAACAATGGAAAAAAAGCCCCCGTAGAAAACCCATGTTACTCATGGGAGCACGTCAGGTTGGAAAAACCTGGCTGATGCAGGAATTCGGCCGCAAACACTATAAACAAACTGCCTACATTCGTCTGGATAGAGATGAAGAAATGCGGCGTATCTTTGAATCCAATACCGGCACCCCTGAAATACTGCTGCGCAATCTACAGGCAAGAGTGGGATTCCGCATCACACCGGAAGATACTCTTATAATACTGGATGAAATACAAGAATGCCCGGCCGGCTTAACAGCCCTGAAGTATTTCTGTGAAGATTCCCGGGAATATCACATTATCGCAGCGGGTTCTCTGTTGGGTATACACCAGCACAACGGCACCGGTTTTCCGGTGGGAAAAGTAAATATGATGACCCTCTACCCCATGAGTTTCACAGAATTTCTGGCAGCCATGGGTAAAGAATTACTGAGCGAGGAACTCAAAAACCGCAACCTTGCCCTCATTCACAATTTTTCACAAACTCTCACAGAATTGCTGAGGCTCTATTATTATATCGGCGGCATGCCGGAAGTAGTGGAAACCTATCGCAACACTCAGGATTTCAATCAAGTGCGAGAAGTTCAGCATGAAATACTGGGCAGCTACACCAACGATTTCAGCAAACATATTCCCCCATCCTTATCAGCCAAAGTCAACCTGCTTTGGGAGTCCATTCCCCGACAACTGGCAAAGGAAAATAAGCGGTTTATATACAGTGAAGTTCAGAAAAACATGAGAGCAAAAGATCTGGAAGATGCCTTGGACTGGCTCAAGCGAGCCGGTCTGATATACCAGATTCAGCGCGTCAGCAAACCGGCCATACCTCTCAATCCATACGAAGACGGAGCGTTCAAGCTATTCTTTCTCGATGTCGGACTTCTGGGGGCAAAGACAGACCTCAATGTATCCACCCTGTTAAAAGGAAACCAAATTTTTCAGGAGTTCAAGGGAGCTCTGACAGAACAATATGTGCAGCAGCAACTGAGAGCAGAATGCACCATATCCCCTTACTACTGGGTATCAGAAAGTCTGCGGGCTGAACTGGACTTCCTGTTCCATTACAATATGGAAATTGTGCCTGTAGAAGTAAAAGCAGAGCTTAATCTGCAGGCTAAAAGTCTGAAAAGCTATTGCCGCAAGTTTACTCCGTCTCTGGCCGTACGAACCTCCATGCATGAATATTTCAGGCAGGAAATCACAGTAGGAGAGGGTAAGACAACTACCCTCATCGATTTACCGCTCTACTCATTATGCACTCTGAAAACAGAGTGTGATGATGCGTTGGCCTGCAGGAATTACAGCTCGTAGTAAGTATAGCCGTTCAGGCCGGTACGGTAGGCCTCCAGAGCATCCCTGCGCTGACGGGGTGTGATAAGCCCTTCTTCCACAGCGCGCTCAGCAAGATTACGGAACTGGGACACGAGGTCGCGACTGTCGTATTTCACATAGGAAAGCACATCGGCCACGCTGTCGCCCTCTTCCTCCTGCGTGTAAACAGGACGCCCGTTCTCCAAGTGCACGCTCACCACGTTGGTGTCGCCCAACAGGTTGTGAATGTCACCCAGAGTTTCCTGATAGGCGCCCACAAGGAACACGGCCACGTAGTAGTTCTCCTGCCCTTCGAATTCGTGCAGGGGGAGAGAGTGGGCCACGTCCTCGCGGTCAATGAAATTATCCACCTTACCATCACAGTCGCAGGTGATATCCACCAGCACGGTTTTCTGAGTGGGACGGTCGCAGAGTCGCTGAATAGGCATGACCGGGAACAGCTGGTCGATAGCCCAGGAGTCGGGCATGCTCTGGAAGAGCGAGAAATTGCCGTAGTAGAAGTCCACCATGTTGTCTGATACCTCCTTCAAATCCTCGGGGATTTCGCTCATTTCGGCGATTCGGCGGGAAATCAGCCCCATGATGTGCCAGTAGATAGCCTCGCCCACACCGCGCTCGCGCAGGCTGGCATTGCCATAGAAGAATTGCATGCGCAGCTGGTCGCGGTAATAGTTGGCGTCGTTGTAGCACTCCTGAATATTCTTGCGGGTGAGCATGCGGCGCGTTTCATCGAGTGCCTTCAGGATTTCGCTCGGGTTCTCGGGCAGCTCGGGCGGCAGGGCATCCTGACCGGGGGCACTAGCCACGTCCAGAATATTGAACACCAGCACAGAGTGGAAGGCAGAGATAGCGCGGCCACTCTCTGTCACCAGCGTGGGGTGCGGCACATTGCACTTGCTGCACAGCTCACCCACGACCTCCACGATATCGCGGGCGTACTCCTCCATGGTGTAGTTACAGGAGGAGTGGAAATTGGTCTGCGAGCCATCATAGTCCACGGCCAGACCACCGCCCATATCGAGCGTACCCATAGGAGCACCCTCGCGCACAAGGTCAATGTACATGCGGCAGGCTTCCGTCAGCCCTTCACGCACAACAGAAATGTTCGGGATTTGTGAGCCCTGGTGGTAGTGCAGAACTTTCAGGCAGTGAAGTTTGTCGGCGGCTTTCAGCGTGTCAACCACATCAATAACCTGAGCTGTGTTCAGACCGAACACCGAGCGATCACCGGCAGACTCGCTCCAATGGCCGGAGCCCTTGGCAGCCAAGCGAACACGCACACCCAGATTGGGGTCGATGCCGAGCTTGCGAGCTCGCTCCAGAATAGCGGGCAGCTCGTTGGGCATCTCGAGAATCAGGCAGATATTGATACCCATGCGCTGAGCCATAAGTGCGAGGTCGATGAACTCGTCATCCTTGTAACCGTTGCACATCAGGAAAGCCTGCGGGTCTTTCATCTGAGCCATGGCAGCAATGAGTTCGGGCTTGCTGCCGGCCTCGAGCCCATAGTGGTAACGGGAACCGTAAGATACAATCTCCTCGACAATCTCTCGCTGCTGATTGACCTTCACCGGGTATACGCCACGGTACACGCCTTTGTAGTCGGCCTCCTTGATGGCCTTAATAAAGCTCTGATTGAGCTCATCGATACGGGCTCGCAACAGGTCGCGGAAACGCAGCAGTACGGGAGCATCCGTACCGCGCTCGGCAAGCCCTTTCATGATGGTATGCAGACTGACAGGGCGCTTCTCGCCATCGGTATCCACCAGATTGACCGTAACCTCACCGTTACGAGACACCCCGAAGTAGCCATTACTCCAGGCATCTATGCAGTAAAGCTCAGCAGAGTCTGCAGCGGTCCAGTTCTTAACTTTGCGTTTGATTGTGGTGTTTTTGCGAGATACCATAATGAAGCTCAAGGTTAGAGTGCGCGCGCGTTATATACCACCGCTGAGCTATTGTCAATGAAAAAGTGTGATATTGCCTTAAAATCCAACTTTTTATTTCAAACGGCCACAGCGCTTCAGATGCTCTGCGAGTACGCGAGTCAAATCAGCCGAGGTTTCAGGAACATCCTGCACGGAATGCCCGGTCGGTACAATTGTCTCCGTCCCCCTTGCCAGGTGGCTGGACCAGTAGGGCACCACACCGTCGGAGCTGTTGGGCGTATTCCCCTTCCCTCGGTCGCCAATGATGGAGTGAGTGGGAACATCGCGCACCTCGAGCCCCTGCAGCCCCCTGATGGAGTAGCTGTCGGGAGAAAGTTGGTTCACACTGGTGAAGGCCTCCGTCAGTTTACCGGGATTGAGCAATACGGTATCCTGCTGCAGCGTAGCGATATTCACCATTTCATCGATGAGGTTCTGCGGGAGTTCCACTAATTTCATCAGTGCTGTGACTATACGATAACGAGCCAGTGGCGCACCACGATGCGGGGTGGCCAAATAGACAACCATTCCGGATTTGACAGGTCTGAAGTAGAAAGCCTGTCGCAACTCATCCCCATCGCTGAATGGTAATTTTTCATCTACATACTTGCTATCCAGATATTTTTCCATTCTTGGTCTGTCTCGCAGCATGAGCCAGGGTTCTGTGCACTGGCTGTAGTGTGTAATCAAACCACCCATCGAGTGACCTACCACCACCATGTTGTCCCAGTTTTTGTTAGTACCCTTGGGGTCCAGTCGACGGCGCACCTCCTCAAGGGATTCGCGGTACTTCACCGCCGTGAGGGTCCAAGTCACCCCGGTGGGGTAATTGTAATACCAGAACTGGTAATTCCTGCGAATCACAGGATCACACATCAAGCGATTCACCAAGTTATCGAAGGTACCGGCACTCGACAGCAGGCCGTGGGTCAGAATGACAGGGATTTTGGTCGGGTCGTACTCTTCGATGCATGACAGGCCATTGACATCGCGCAGCTGCTGGGGTTTAAGCATGCCCAGCATACGGTCCTCCTTCACGCGAGTCAGGTTCCAGTAAATCTCAATCGCAGCCGAGAAATCAGCGGCGAGAACATGGTCGTAACCGCGCAGGCGCAGGGTGTCCTGCTTATTACGGAGCAGGAACCGCAGTCGGGGCTCCTCATTCTTATTGGTCGGGAACTCCATGACGGCGGTAATGTTGGTCACGGTACCGCGGGTGCGGATGTTGAACTTCTGCTCAGATTTATCAACATTCTCGGCCGGAATGATACCGACCATGGGCACGCCCAGACCGGGCATGGTGAAGTGCTCCTGCAGCGAGTGCGTGGTGATGTCCCACGCCGGCACCATATCTTCATACACTTCCCTCAAGGGGCGCTCAATACCGGTATCGGCGGTGATGAACTTCACGCCGGAAACCCGGTAATCTTTATCCCCCCGCTCAAATGCCTGCAGCATATCGGCACGATAGCGACGCATCATCAGCAAAAGGGCACGATTATAGCGGTTGACAAGCATGCTGTATTTCTCGGCATCCAAACCGGGCTCCTGCAAGGCAAACCAATCCTTGCGCATCTGCTCCATCAGCACGGCATCCGGCTCGGCGAGTCGCTCACTACGGCTGACCCGAGCAGCCGGCACCAACGGTGCGGAGCATGCACTCAATAACATCAGAGCCACTGAAACACAAGTCCATATTCTCATCATTCGCCCCATAGTGGCAGAAGTGTACACTAGCTTTTTCCTATAGTCAATGCTTATTTCCTATCATTTTAAATAACATTACAAAACAGAGCCGTTGCCCTTAAATTGGGCAACGGCTTTGTTGATATCCCACCGGGAAAGATACTTTTTTTACTTGCGACGACGGCGAGCGGCGAGGGCTGCGAGCGCCAGCAAACTCAGCGTCGTTGTGGTGGGTTCGGGCACCGTCAATTCAATGCTCAACGTACCTTCGCCAACACCAGCTGAGGTATCATAAATCAGGAAGTAATTATCGGTCAGGTTGGCAAAGTAATCCTTCGCCTTTACGCCATCAAGAAGAGTAAAGGCAGAGGAGGCCTCCGTTGCGTCCCCAAAATAAAGGGAATCGATACCCGTAAACAGGGCTAATCTCTCGCCGGCCTGCATGACTTTAACCTCATTGAGGAGCTTACCGTCCAGTCTGAGACCGGTTTCCAAACGAACATCGCTACCCATTTCTACCGAACCGGCAATCTTCAATGTAGCGCCACTCTTCATCACAAGGTCGGCATTCAGCGTAACTCCCATACCGAAGTCAGCGGTTCCGCTCACGTTGATACGAGCTTCCTGTGCGGCCTGCTCGCTCAGCTGAGAATAGGCTGAAACGGAAAGACTGGTTGCGATTTCCAGTTCTTTCAAATCAAGTTCAGCATCTGAGAACAACTTAATACTACCACCCGTGGCATGTACCCCGATAAGGGTATTCTCTGCATTATTTACCTCCAGTATACCACTGCCGGCATTTTCCACAGACGAGTTAACAAGTTTATTGGTGAGCGTTGTATCTGCAGCAGATGTGTACTTGGCATGACCGTCAGTCAGTGTGTAGTTGCCATTACCTGTGCTGTAGGTCTGGTTGGAACCAACAGTGTTATCCAGTGTAGCAGTTGTTGCTGTACCTCGGTTGGAGAACTCCATACCGGCAATGACGATAGTCGCATCCTTCGCCAGATTGACAGAGGTGCCGGACGACAGGCTGACGGAATTCGTACCGCTCATGTCCAAAGTACCACCCTGAGCTACGTTGAACTCAGCATTGCCATAGGTGGTGAAGTTGTTGACATCCACCGTCAGCTTACTGCCTGTGGCCACATCGACAGAGGCACCGGTATCAGCCAATCCCTTATCGGCATTGATGTAGTTATGGTGAATATCATCAGTCGACTTAATTTCGGCCTCTGCATCGGCAGCCGTGGCCAAGGAGCCCTTTATGTAGAAGGCACCGTTGTTTGTGCGGTCAACCTTTGCTCCGTCCTGCAGCAACAGGGTGCCACCCTCGTTGATTTGAAAGCGAGAGTTACCTGTTACCGTCAAGGTTTTATCTGCACCGATGTTCATTGTGCCGGCAATGTTAGCGCCGGTAGTAGCCCAGTCACCGGCATTACCGCGATTCATGTCGAATGTTACATCATTGAGAATATTGAAGCGACCGTTGAACTCGGTGGTCACAGCGCCGTTCAAGGACATCGATTGGGCAGAGAAGTCAATCGTACCGGCATCGGAGTCAGACAGCACATCTCCACCATCGAAGGTGTAGGCTCCTCCCTGCAGTTTCAGCGTAGAGCCGGATTTCACAACCAGATTAGAACTTGTAATGTTGAGAGATTCCGCACTCAGCGTGGCCGAAGCATTATCAGCTACCGTTACAGAACCGCTCAGTACGTTGCTCCCCGTCAGGGTGACGGCCGACTTATCTTGCAGCACCAGAGCAGTGTTGATAGTGTAGCCGTTGTTCACCAGAGTCGTGCCCTTAGCCACCTCCAGTGTGCCACCGGTGACAGAGTTATACAAGATATAATCTCCACCATTAGCAAGGATAAGCTTGCCTCCACTGATGGTGGTGACACCCGTATAGGTATTCTGAGCGGCAAAGGTTAGTGTACCAGCTCCGGCCTTTGTGAGTCCATGGCTGCCACTCAGGACACCATAAATCTCACCGGACTTCTTATCATTGGCGTGGATGGTGGTATCCGCATCCAGTATCACATTGCTACCCACGCAGGTTCCATTGCCATTAAATACCAGCTGACTATCGCTTGAGGTAAGTCGGAAATCCGGGCATTCCTCGCCAAAGGCCGAGCTGCTGAGCAGCACGCGGCCACTGTTCACCTGCACCTCACCGGTTAAGCCGCTGAAGTCAAAAGCCGTACCATTACCATTCGCCTCATATTGAAGAACCACGGTACCTTCACCACTTACACGTGCAAGATTCGCAGAGTTGCCGGCTGCACTCAAATCCAGCTTACCGCTGTTCACGACAATACCGGATGATGTCTTCAGTATGTCCAGAGCATTACTGCTCAGTACCAAAGCACCCTCGCCATCCTTCACCAAGCGACCACTACCATTTACAGCGGTATTCACCGTGATATTGTGGCCGTTGGTATCGAAGGTGGTGCCGGTAATCTCATCCGTAAGCTCAATAGCGTGACCGCTAATGGTGAAATTGGCCGTGGCTGCAATCGTACCATTGCCGAACTGCACAGTATCATTGCCGCCAATACCGGTAATACCACCACTGCCGATATTCAGGCGAGCCTCACCAAGCACAAATGTATCAGAACTTCCACGAGCGGAGGAGAAGAAGATACCCTTAAGCGTTGCCTCACCGGAGAGCGCCTCAAAGCGGGCGCCGGAGTCCCATCCCATGTGCATGCTGGCATTTTCAGAGGTAATGGTACCGCCGTTCAGCACGAGGGTAGAGAAAGAGTTCTTCCAGTGTGAAAGCATGAAGGAGGCGGAGGTATTATCAGCATCCGCATTACCGGTAATCTTCAATGAGGCGCCTTCTTCAATCGTCACTGTGGAGGGCTGATAATTCTCCGTATCACCCATTCGGAACTGACTTGTCGTTACCTGAGCACCATCCAAAAGTTTAACCGTTTCTTGTCCGATTGCCAGACGTTCGCTGATATTTACTACATCGGTGATATCTGTGGAGCCATTTTTCAGGACAAGGTTGGAGAGCTCCACGCGTGAGAGATTGATATGCTCCTGCTGATTTTTCTCTAGTGAGCCACCGCCAACGAGGGCTACCTGGCCACTACCGCTGACAGCACCGGATATGGTGAGAGGGTCCTCCTGCTTACCGCCCTCGACTCGAACTTCAAGGTTTGCCGCACCTTCTACGTTCATTCCGCCGGTGGCATTCACCTGGTCGAGTGTAAGTTGCTGAGTAAAGGCGTTGCCATTGCTGCCATCCACCGTCCATTTCGCGCCTTGGGCCTGAATATCGCCCACCACCTGCACCGCCATGCGCGTAGTGAGGTCAGACTCCAGAGTGAGGGAACCCACCGTAAGGGAGCCCTCACCACCGATAGTGGTGGCATCTTTCACCACCATGTTGTCCACGCTTACATCAGCATCAATCTGCAACGCGCCGGTATCCTGCTTATGAAGGGAGCCTATGCTGAGATCGGCACCGCTGATGGATACAGTCTCGGCATTATTGAAGTAGCCGGTGCCTAATGCAGCGTCCTGCGTGAGATTAACGGTGTTATACCCATTACTGCCGTTAAATACAACTTTATTGCCTGACTGCAAGATGCGCTCTTCCCCCTCCCAGAGGAGGAAGCCATCCTTCAGGGTGAACATAACACTCAGCCCCGTAGAGGATGCCGTAAATGTGGCGTTAGAGAAATCGCTGTTCACCATGGAAATACGATTATTCAGCAGGCTCCAATCACCCGTAGCCAACAGATAATCAGTCCCCATGGAAATGGCCGAAGAATTCGAGAACTCCAATTGGCAGAAACCGCCGAAGCTACTTCCCACGGTTACAGCTCCGCCCAAAGCCAGCAAGGGAGAGTCCACAGAAAGCCCCCGGGCATCAATGGAGATAGAGCCGCCATTGAGCACCAATGCCGAATTAAACACAGCAGCACCGCTATTTTCTGCGCCTGCCATCAAGTAAAGCTTCTGTCCCTCATTCAGTGAGTAGCTATCACCAAGCTTTAACTCAGCACCACGGGCTAGCGAAACATTCCCACTCACCGTAAGGGAGGAAGAAGTTATATTCAGCGTACCGGCCAAGGCACCGACATTGCTCAGCACAACAGATGCGCCATTGAGTGTCTGAGTACCGCTACCGGTCTTCACAAGGGTGATGCCATTCTCGCTGGTATCCTTTGTGTTACCGATAGAGCCGGAGAAGGTATAATCGGCATCGGCATCAATGGTAAGAGTAGCGGAACGGGTTGTCTCCGGGCGGGCGGAACCGCTCAGCGCAGTATCCACCCTTGCGGCACCGGCATAAACAAAGCTATGCTGATTGCCTGAAAGCCCCTTTATGTGAGCATTATCCGTATTGATGGCCAGAGTAGCCACAGCATCAGCAGCGGCACCATTCAGGCTGATATCAGCCTTGGCCGCGACAAAATCGGACGCCAGCTCCAGGTAAGCCCCATGGGTGCGTTCTTTATTCTGATAGGTACGGTTCATGCTGATGCTACCGGCAAAGTCACCATCACCATTCAGGATGAGTCTGGAAGATGTGCTGTGATTCGTGGTGGATTGCCAGTGGAGGTTGCCGGAACCTTCCAGCGAATTGATATTCCATACAGAGCTCCAGCTTTCTTCCCTGAGGGTCAATGCACCTTCATTGATGACAACACGCTCGAAATTGCGCCCCATCGCATCAGCACTGCCACGGGAATTGATGGTGGTATCACCATAGATGGTCAAATCACTGTTAATCGAAATATTACCGCCCTTATTAAGGTTAAGCTGTCCACCATTCAGAACAATGGTGGAACTGCCCGTACCGATATTTTCGCCACTCAAGGAGATATTGGCAAAATTGCCGAAGTTCAGGTTCGTACCCTCTGTGAGGTTTATATTCCCGCCGATAGTAAACGACGCCTTGGAGTTACTGAGTATGGCGAGGGAAGAACCGGAACCGACAGACAAATCGCCGTCTATCGAAATACCGGCAAGTCCGTCTTTCCCTATGATTAAATGGCTATTATCTCCTATGCTCACACTGCCACGTATAACAAGCTCATGATAATTGGAGCTGGTAAGAGTAGCCGTACCATTCTCCAGACTCACTCCGGCCAGCAGGGCATGCGTTCTGTTATCAAGAGTGCTTCCGTCTCCCAGATGAACGGTGGAGCCACTTGTGAATGCGCCATCCGATACCAGTCGGAGTGTACCCTCCTCCACGTAGAATTGGCAGGGAGCATTGTTACCGCCCAGAGAAAGCATATTACTGCCGGTTTTACGGATAGTACCAACAGAAAGGTCAGCTGTTGAAGTCAGTGCTTTAGCAGAGCAGTCGAAAATTAATGCACCGGTTGAGCCGGAGTTCGTCATCTGCCCCCCGACTGTTACGATCGTTCCGCTGATACTCAGATTGTGACCGGCCAAATCCAGAATACCGCCCTGTGCGAGGGTCAACGTGCCGCCGGCTGCCACATCCTGCCCAAGCTGAAGGCTAATCTCCCCCTCGCCGTTGTTATCCCGATGACCACGTACTGTAATATCACCGCTCCATGAATCATTGCCGGCAAGAACAACAGTTCCTCCGGTCAATCCTTGGGCATCAACCACCAGAGAACGGGAGGAATCCAGCTCACTGAGCAGAGTCAATTTGCCACCGCTTGCAGAGCTGAACAGGTACCCCTGCCCGGCGGACAAAGTAATACCACCGCTGAACTCCACCTCCTTCTCTGCCGCAATTGCCAGAGAGTGATGGGTGCTCATATTCAACTGCTGATTGCTGACGGCATCCACCGTCACCATACCGTCCGATGTTGCACCAACGTTTTTGGTGATAGCATCGGTTCTTACAAGCCCGAAGGCATTGCCGTATGTCAGGTTGAGCTCAGAGTTACCAAGGGTGCCATCTTCAGCATTCAGCACAATACCCTTGCCACTAAAGATAATATCTCCGCTGAAGTCGTTCTGCGTGTTGGTAAGTGTCACCACACCGGAAGAATGGCCACTAGCGCCCAATATCAAATCATTCTCTCCGGAGAGCTTGTAATTTACCACCAGCTCACCGCCACCGCCACCCAAACGCCAGGCCCCCTGCCAAGCTTCCAGAGCAATGTTTGTTCCGGCCTCACCATATTGTACAGTTTTGCCAATCTCTGCCCCCAGAGTAAGAGATTGGTGATGCTGCATATCGAGTTGCTCAACGGTGTCGGTGGAAAGAGCCATCGTACCGGTGGAGGCTTCGTCCACTCGCGCCAGCAGTTGTTCTGCACTCTCAGCCTGATTGGCAATCCAGCCTTCGTTAGAAACGAGCCACTTGTTGTCGCTTGTGTTCCCTGAAGAGTTGGAGGTCACGAGCACCACGCCGCCGGATTCTATCTTCTTGGAGCCGGTGAAACCGGAGTTATCACCGCCAAGCTCCAGAATAGCCCCCTCCGTTCCAAGGTCAATAGACAGGGAACCGGCTCCGGAAATATTGCCCTTGTATGAAAGTCGGGAATCAGCCCCGGCGCTGAACTCAACGCGCATATCACCGCCAAGTTCTACGTTCCCCTTCAAACCGAAATAGTCGGCATACTGATTGGTATCCTCCAATGAAACACCACCCTCGACATACTCCATGCGGTGCTGTACACCCTCGCGCATGATAAAAGTAGCCCCCTCATCCACCGTTACATCGCCGGTCAGGCGGGCATGGCTGCCTAATTCAAATGTGGCACCATCCTTAACAGCCACATCCATTGCAGCGTCCGCATAGTGCCAGTCATTGGCAAGCTCCAGGCGTGAGCCGCCTTTGCCGTTCAGGGAACCCATGCCGTGCACGGTATGCATTCCAGTAAGCAACACTTTACCATTGCTTACAATCAACCCGCTGCCGTCGTTGTTGCTCAGATTGGTGTGGATGCTGTTGAGCTCCCAAGTGCCGCCCCCCTGATAATCAATGGTAAGGGAAGCATCCTTCGTATCCCGGAACGAGCCGAGGTATTTCGTGTCACCACTCTCGGTGTATGTGAGTGTCACATTACCAGAGGTGTTGGTTATCATGGCGTCCTCCGTAAGGGCGTTGATGGTAAAACGCCCCTCAGCATCTGAGGAGGTACGCCACTCCATGCTGTTGCCATGCATATCCAGCGTACCGCCGCCGGCGCCGAAGGTGAAGTCGCGTACAATCTGCTGCAAATCCTGAATCACCACCGTAGCCCCGGTATTCGCCAGAACATTGTATGCTGCATACCCGTTCTGCTGCTGCAGGTAGGTCGTACCCGTACCCCCCAGATTCAGCAGGGCATTGGTGTTGCCCGAGCCGTCTATATACAAATCGCCCGCACCTATCTTACGCCACTCGGTCATACGGGTGTCGGGATTCCGCAGTCGCAGGTGAACTTCTGCACCCTCGTTGATAACATAGCCGGCGTGGTCGAACTGATTATTCTCTCCACTCTCGGAGGTGATGGTGAACCTACCGCCATTGAACTCGGCGTAGCCGATACCCAAATCCACCGTATCCTTCAATACGATACTGTTGTTAAGAGAACCTTCTGCTGCATCAAAGACAAGGTTTTCATTGTAAAACAAATCCTGTATGCTCTGGTTCAGGTATCCGCCATCCCCGCCGGAAGCATTGTATGCATACCAGTTCTGCACATCCTTGCGGTCGGACAAATCACTCCAAGTATTCAGACCGGTCTTCACCCCCTTGTAGGAAGCCAGGGAATCACCCGCTGCATTGGTGACCGCACCTGTCCAGATGGTGGTACCATAGCCATCCATGTTGATGGTATCACCCTGAGTCGCCACGGCATTCAGATACACGGTGTTCACCGCGCTCATATCCACATGCACATTGAAGGATTCCATCGTCTTGGCAGTCCACTCGGTATTGCCGGCGGTCCAGTTTTGGGAATTACCTGCGTAACCCTCCTGAGCACCCACATATTCATACTGTCCGGTTGCCTCGTTGTATATGTATACCGGGCTGCCGGAGTCGCCACCGCGCACAGCATTCGGCATCGGGTGTGTCTCGGAGGCACCTTCAAGAGCCTCGCCGTACCAGAGATTCTGCCGCAGCACAAAGCTTCCCTTGTCCGAATATGTCTGGTATCCGGTCGCGGTCATAATACCGCCGATGATGTAGGCGTATGCCCCGCCGGCATTGGTAACCTTTCCATCCACCCAATCACCCATACTACCACCACCGGAATGGTAGACGTAGTTACCGTACAACTTCGCAGCATCCGTAATCGTACTGACAGGATTCCAAGTGACATCTGTCTGCACCTTACTCTGACGCTGCAGCATGTAGTCGTGTGTTGCACCCCACATGCCATCGGGAGCCACCAGACGAAACCCCGTACCACGAATATCAATGGCCTGATAATTCAGAGCATGCTCACCGCCCACAACACGGTCACCATAAGAGGCACTGTTGGAGCCATTGTGCGCTACAGTAGCGATGAAGTTCGGACCGATAGCCACATCCGGGCCACCATCCACCGCGCCACTGAAATTAATCATCCCCTGCTCATTGGAAATAATGAAATTGGGCTGCCCGTCTGTGTAGGGTATGGCTATTCCCCCCTCCGTATCACGGATATACTGCAGGAGAGCATTGACCTGTGTACCTACAGCATAACGGCCCTTGTTCTGCCCGAAGTCGGTGTACGTCTGCAACAACACGTCCGAATGACGAATACCTGCTTGGACAGACTCCGTTACACAGATTGTGGCAGCAAAGGCTGCAATCAAACTCTTACGCAATAAAACGGGGAGATGCAATCTCATAGTATCCCGTACTATAGCAGTTCAACTTCCCTTCGTAAAGATATTTTTTCGGCATCGGCAATAATAGGATCCAATAGAAAAAAAGCCCGCGCCTTTAACAGACGCGGGCTGAATAAAATTCAGAGAACTTGCGAATTGCTTACTCCATGGGAGCAATGGTTACGGGCACCTTAATCTCAGGCAGGCCGTTGGCGCGCACGGTGACGGTTGCAGTGCCGCTCTCACCACGCTTGCCACGTACGACGGCCAGCAGGCGGCCGTTGAAGAAGCGCTGGTTGAGATCCTGCATGCAGGTCCAGTCTGTCGGGTCGCCATTACAGAAGCCCACCAGCTCGGCCGGCCCCTCGATGGAGAAGCTCACGCGACGGCTGTCGGTGGGTACCACGTTACCCTGAGCATCGGTCAGTGCCAATTCCACGAAAGCCAGGTCGCGGGAATCGCCCACGATGGTGGAGCGATCCACATCGGCCCTCACCGCGGCGGAATCGCCGGTGGTCACGCGCTTGGCGGTGGCCCAGGGCTTGCCATCCTTCTTCACCACCACCTCAACGGTGCCGGGTTCGTAGACGACATCCTCCCAGGTGAAACGGAACTGATTCTTGCTCACGGCCAGAGATTTATCCTTCTGCACGAAGGTCTGGCCCTCGCCGCGCTTGCGCACGCCCTGGCTCTTGCCGTTCACAAAGAGCTCGGCCTCGTCGCCGCTGGTGAATACCATCACGGGTGTGGTACGCCCCTCGTGGCCCTTCCAGTTCCAGTGCGGCAGGATATGAGCCTGAGCCTTGTCGGGGTTCCACTGGCTCTGGTAGAGGTAGTAGATATCCTTGGGGAAACCGGCGAGGTCAATGATACCGAAGTAAGAGCTACGGCTCACGGCACGATTGCCCATGGCCTCGTACTCACGCATGATGGCCTCGCGCTGCTCCTTGGGCAGATGCTTGATGTTGTTCTCGATGGAGGCGTCCTGGTTATAGGGAGTAGGCTCACCGATGTAGTCGAAACCGGTCCACACGTACTCACCGGCCAAATCGGGGTTCATGGTGTGGGCATTCATCTCAATATCCGGGCTGGAGCCCCAGTGAGTACTGGCCAGGCCATAGGCACTCACCTGGTGCGGTACAGCACCGGGCTTAAAGTAGCCATCCCCCACCTTCCAGCCGAGCGGGAAGTTGTAGGTATCTCGCGTGCCGACGCAGGAGCAGGTCTCGGAGCCGTAGTAGGGCGTATTCGGGTGCTTCTTGCGGAAGTCATCGTAAAGATGCGGCTTGTAGTTGAAGCCATAGATATCCATGGTATCGATAAAGCCGTTCTTCCAGGCATTCATATCATTACAACCCACAGTATAGGGACGCGTAGTATCGTACTTGCGAATTTCATCCCGCAGACTGTAGGCGACACGGAAGTTGAGGGCATTCCACTTTTTATCAGTCTTACTCATGGTTTGTTCCATGACCTCATTGCCACCGCTCCAGGCAATGATGGAGGGGTGATTACGGTCGCGCAGCATGAAGTTACGCACGTCCTTCTGCATCCACTTATCCCAGTAAAGGTGATAACCGTTCACCTTCTCGTACTTCTGGCGTTTCCAGATATCGAAGAGCTCGTCGATGACCAGTATGCCGTGCTTGTCGCAGAGGTCGAGCACCTCGGGAGCGGGCGGGTTGTGGGTCATGCGGATGGAATTGCAACCCATTTCCTTCAGCTTTTCAATCTTGCGCTCGTAAGCACGGGCGTAGAAGGCGGCGCCGAGTGCCCCCAGGTCGTGGTGTTCACACACGCCCTTAATCTTAACGCGCTGGCCATTGAGGAAGAAGCCCTCCTTACGCCACTCGATACTGCGAACGCCGAATGTGGTATCGTGATTATCAATCTCACGCCCATTCATCACGACGCGCGTATTGAGCTTGTAGAGGTTGGGGGACTCGCAGCTCCACAGGCGCGGGGAAGCCACGCGCAGTTCCTGTTCCACCACGCCCTCGGTACCGGGAGCCAGAGTAATGGTAGCAGGGGCGGCGGCGGCACCCTCGACCTGCTGGTACACCGTAACCTCTGCCGGGGTATCACCGGTGTTTGCAACGGTTGTCTGCACCTTCACGAGGGCAGAGTGCTCGCTGATTTCAGGAGTGGTTACATAAGTGGGCCACTTAGCCAGGTGCACAGGGCCGGTCTTCTCGAGCCACACGTGGCGGTAAATGCCGGCACCCGGGTACCAACGAGTAGAGAGCGGAAGGTTACTGGCCATCACGGCCACGAGGTTCTGCTGACCGGGCTTAAGGAAGGGGGTGATATCCACGCGGAAGGAGTTGTAGCCATAGGCCCACTCGCCGGCTTTCTGCCCGTTCACATAAATCTGCGGGCGCGACATCACGCCATCGAAATCCAGATACCAGCGCTCTTTAGCGGCGTCGAAGGTGGCGGGCACATCGAAGTTCTTGCGGTACCAGCCCCAGCCGTTCCAGGGGAGTTTACCCGTTTCGTTGGGTTCGGCCTCGAGGAACGGGCTCTCGATAGCCCAGTCGTGTGGGAGCTGCACTTGTTTATAACCGATTTCACTGGCATCCACCGCGGCGTGAGACTCTGCCCCCGGGCCGCGCCGCACCTTGAGCGGGGTATTGTCTGCACCGGTAAAAAGCACCTCACGCACACTCATCCACTGCGAGATGGTAGTGCCGCTCGGAACCGTCACCACCACGTAGCGAATGGCCGTCGGCTCCGGCATCTCCACAAAGCTGGCAGCCTGTCCGCCCTGGTTGAATGAAAGTTCGAAGTTCTTACTTTCGTCCCGGCAGATGACTTTGATATTCACATCGAAAGTACAGGGCTTTTCCCAATAGATAAGGAAAAGTTTCACCGGGTCATCGAACCCGGGAGCCACCACCAACTTATACCCTTCCTCCGAACCGGGGGCGCACCATCGGGTGTCCATATTACCATCCACCGCATGGGATGCAGGGTGACCACCCTGGTAACCGGAGCACCAAGTAGGAGAACCGGCATCGGCCGGGTCATAACCGCCAAAGTATTTGAATTTCCAGCCGAAATCAAATGTCTCACGTTCGCCGGCATGTGCCGCAGCTATGCCCAGCGCTATCAGTGGGAGTATATATTTTGCATTCATGGCTATGTATATCAGTTCACCTGTACGGCAAACGGTTCCGTATCATTTAGCATATTTTAAGCGACATGGCAAGCAAAAAACACCGGGCGCTGCGGTTAAAAACGACAGAGCCCGGTGCAATCAGTTTTTGCCGGCAAAAGCTAAGGAACTTATTTCAAAGGAATAAGCGAAACGCCCCAGGAATGATGTTCACCTGCATAGGGCTGTTCGATAATGAAAGTATTATCCCCCTTCTGAAGCGTTATCTCGACAGGCTCCTGCACCCACCAGATTTCCTCGACATCGAGCGGGTGCTCGAAGTTCCAGGCATTGCCGGGGTGGCGCCGCTGCCCGGCCAGGCGATAGGAGCGGGGATTTTTCAACTCATGCCCGTTGAGCCAGATTCGGGTACCGGCCTGTGACCACTCACCATTGCGGGGCACGCCGGTCCAGCGGCGATTGGAGCGAGCCGGGGCATCGAAGCCCACCATGAACTTCTGCGGGCCGGCCTGCTCAGCATGAATGGTTGTAACAGCCCATACCGTCTGCCCTGCCCGGGCTTTCGGGAACATGCCCAGATAGCCGGTATCGGGTCTGGTACGGAAATAAAGGTTAGCACAGTGAGCTCTGCGCGTGTGCAGGTTATCGAGCTTACCGCTCAGCACCTGCTCCCGCACAGCGGCGGCCTGCCTTGCGGGCACCGGTTCCACAACCGTCCAGCTCACAGCAGACTCCGGCCGGACGGGGAAGGATTCGCCGGCGAACTGGGTGTCACGCAGGGCCTGCATGCGCTGCTCAAAGAGAGCGTATGCCCGACCGGGAGTGGTATCTGCAGCGGGCATTTCCAGCGGCAGGTGATCACCATCTGCCCCACCGCCCTTCCACGAGCGCTCAGCCATGGCCATCATACCTGGCCACATGGTGCACATGGCAGGAATAAGGCTCTTGTCATCCACCTTGCCATCGGGCCATATACACATGATGGTACCGAGCTTTAACGCATCTCCCTGAGCTGAGCCACATGGACGCATGAAGAAGTAGCGGCGCACCAGCAGCGCAGGGTCGAGCAGATTCGTGTAACCCATGGTCGAGTCTAATGCCGGGCGTTTAATTCGCTCCGGGCGTATGGATTTTGCCACCATATCAGCCCCCTCGCCCCAACGCTGTTCGATGGAGTGCTCACCAACGGGCAGGTCGCGGTTACTGGCCCACTGCATGGGGGTTCGGCCATGGCTCTGCAGTTTTTTTGTCACGAAGTCCACAAACTGAGCAGCGTTGGGTATGCGCACCTCATCGGCACCGAAATGCACGATGGGGCAAATCTCTGCGGGGATTTCCCGGCAGAATTCATCCAGCAACTCACCCACAATCTTCATACCCTGCGGGGTGTGCATCTTAAACCCGAAGGCTCGCTCAAAATACGCGCTGTGTCCGGGCATATCCAGCTCGGGGATAATGGTGATATTACGCTCAGCGGCATAGGCGAACACATCGCGAATCTGCTCGTAGGTGTAGGTATCATTCTTGTCGCGGGTGCGGTGGCGCGGGGCATTCAACTGCGGGTATGACTTGCACTCAATGTGCCAGGCCGGGTAATCCGTCAGGTGCCAGTGGAAGAGGTTCACCTTCAGCTGAGCGGCAAGAGAAAGCTCCTTCTTCAATCGCTCTACGCTGCGGAAATTGCGCCCGCAGTCCTGCATGTAGCCACGGTAGCGGAAGGCAGGCCAGTCGGTGATATCACAATACGGCAGCTTACCCTTGCCGGTTTCAAGCATCTGTCGCAGGGTCTGGAAACCGTAGAGCAAACCGGCCTCGGTCACGGCTGTTATCTTCACGCCATCTGCACCCACAGTCAGTTTGTACCCCTCTGCGGCGTGCTCTTTCGGCAAAGCATCCGCCTGCAAGGTGCAGGTTACCGGCAGAATACCATTCCCCTGCATGCGGGAGCTCTGATAATCCTCGAGTGCCGTTTGCAGCATAGTACCGACATCCCCCATCAGGCGAGGCTCACGCCCCTGCACAACCAACTCACCGCTATGCCAGATTACCTGCTGAGGAAAGGGCAGCAGGGCAACCTTCGCAGTCTGCTCAACCTTCAGGTCGTGGGGAGAAGTCCACTCCTGAGCCATTCGCACATATTCAGGATTTGTTTCAGCCCCGCAGGGGAATGTGCCCCCCAGCACGGCTGCCATCATGATTGCTATAAAAACATGTTTTCTACGCATATACTAAACAACCAGAGTTCTCCGGTACTATACCAACATTCACCTGCTATGGCAAGATAATTCAGCCTATGCCAAGCATGAAAAAAGCTCACGGGAGACGGCCGGTAAAAAACAAAAGGCCGCAGCGACAGCCACGGCCTTTTGAGTGTCAAATTCTGCGTTCAGTCCTATCAGGGAACCGCAGTCCAGATGAGAGAATCTTTGTTGTAGGGGATATCCAGGCGAAGCTCCTTGCCGCCGAACACGTGCACACTGCCGGTCTCACGCAACATGTTATTGATTTCCTCGGAAGAAGGTTCCGAGAAGTTCGTGCGGAACAAGTCATACTGCTTTGCCTTGGAGTTCTTACCATCGGTCACATCCTCAATGAAAAGCACGAACCCGAATGCGCCACCTTCTTCTGCCACCAGAATTTCGATAGGATACACCTCGCCCTCCTTCACCGAGAAGGTATTGCCGGCCATCAGGCCACCGAGCTCCTGTTTCCAGATGCCGATACCTTCAACCGTAGGAATAAGCTCGTACTCCTTGTGGTCGCGATCACGGCCACTCTTAACATCCTTAAAGAAAGCATCCCGACCGCCCTGAGTAGACAGCTGCAGCTTGGGGCCGCCACCGGCCTTGGCATCGAATGAGGAAATCAGTCGATAGCCGCCCTCCATCACTACCTTGCGGTCAAAACGCACAGCAATACAGTCATCGCCAGTACCGATGAAACGGAACTTGCCGGTCTTGGGGGCGCGCACCTTACCACGGTACACCACGCACCAACCGGCCGGCTGGCACACCCACTGAGTTTCGGGCTTCTTGGCGTCACCCACCTGATAGGCGATGGGAGCATAACGAGCCTTGGCCACGGGCAGGTAGAAATTCGAGGCGTACAGCTTGTTGGGTGACTCGTAATACCTGCCGAGCTTGGCAGGGCTCCAGCCGGTGTTCATGAAATCGGCCAGAACCTCATAGTACTGGTTACGGTTAATGCGCAGTGAGCCCCCCTCACCCTTCTGGGCGAGCTTGGAGGCCTTCCGATTACGCCCCTTGCCGGTCTGCTTGAGGTCATAGAAAGTACCTTCAAGAGCAGAACCACCGCCCTGACCGGAACCCAGACCACTACCGCCATCGCCCAGACCTTCACCCAGGTCGGAGTCGCCCAGGCCGATATCAAGAGTGCTGTCCAGTGACAGACCATCGGACATATCAATCTCGACGGAGGCCAGAGAAACAGCAGCCGTGCTGGTAGCCACAATCACCGAGGGCGCAACCGATGATGCTGCGGGGGCCTCGCGGGAAGTCAGCTCCTTGGGAGTGGGGTTATTGGTGGGCGGCCCATCCTCTGCAGGCGGCGTGTAGGCCAGGAAGGATACGGGGGTATCGCCCACAATAAACACTGCTGTAAAATACAGAATACCAAAACCCAAAAGCATGAAAAGCACACAAGCCAACACGGAGGAGAGCTTGTTCTTAAGAGCCTCCTTACGCAGCAGGGCCTCAGCTTCTTCACTCATCTGAATGTGTAATGCCATAAAATAATAGAGGGGGTTAAATTCTTCCTTGCGTGCTTTTTTTACCATACCGATAGCCGCAATGCGAGCAGAAAATCACCCCCGAGTGTTACAAGAGTGTTACAACGGTAAGGCAAAAAAAATCCCGCAACCCCTTTCATGAGGTTGCGGGAGAAAACATGATTGAAAGTAATGTTACGGAACAGCCGTCCAGATGAGGGAGTCCTCGTTGTAGGGGATGGGTTCAGCCTTGGCGGGATCGCCGTCAAAACTACCGGCCTCCTGCAGCATGCGGCTCACCTCCTTGGCATCGGGTGCAGAGAAATTGGTACGGAAGAGGTCGTACTGCTTTGCCTTGGAGTTCTTACCATCGGTAATATCCTCAATGAAGAGCACGAAACCGAAGTAACCACCTTCTTCTGCCACGATGATTTCGATGGGGTAGACCTCGCCCTCCTTTACAGAGAACTCGCGGCCGGCCATCAGACCTCCAAGTTCGTTGTTCCAACGGCCGCAACCGGCCACAGTCTTAATAAGCTCATAGCCCTTATGCTCAGCATCGCGACCGGCCTTAACATCCTTCAGGAAAGCATCTCGCTTAGCCGGCTCGGAGATAGCAAACTTGGGACCGCCTTTTGCCTTGGTATCGTAGTGAGTGAACAAACGGTAACCGGCAGAAAGTACCACCTTGCGATCAAAACGCACGCCGATGTAGTCGTCGCCGGTACCGATGAAGCGGAACTTACCGGTCTTGGGAGCACGCACCTTACCGCGGTACACCACGCACCAACCGGCAGGCTGGCACACCCACTGAGCCTCGGGCTTCTTTACATCACCCACCTGATAAGCGATAGGAGCATAGCGAGCACGAGCGGAGGGGAGGTAAAAGTTGGAAGCGTACAACTTGTTGGGGGATTCGTAGTAACGATTCAGCTGACCGGCGCTCCAGCCCTTCTGCACAAAGTTGGCAATTGTCTCGTAATAAGCACCTTTATCGTATGTAATGATGCCGTCACCACCCTTCTTTGCCAGCTTGGAGAGCTTGCGGGCACGACCGGAACCGGTCTGCTTGAGGTCGTAGAAAGTACCCTCAAGGGCAGAACCACCGCCCTGACCGGAACCCAGACCGCTACCGCCATCGCCCAGACCTTCACCCAGGTCGGAGTCACCCAGACCGATATCGAGCGTGCTGTCCAGTGACAGACCATCGGACATATCAATCTCGACAGAAGCCAGAGAGACAGAGGCCGTGCTGGTAGCCACAATCACCGAGGGGGCAACCGATGATGCTGCGGGAGCAGAGCGGGAAGTCAGCTCCTTGGGAGTGGGGTTATTGGTGGGGGGGCCATCCTCTGCGGGCGGAGTGTAGGCCAGGAAGGATACAGGAGTATCGCCCACAATGAACACTGCGGTAAAGTACAATATACCGAAGCCCAGCAACATGAAGAGCACACAGGCCATCACGGAGGAGAGCTTATTCTTAAGCGCTTCCTTACGCAGCAAAGCCTCGGCTTCTTCACTCATCTGAATGTGTAATGCCATAGGTAATAATAACGGTTGAAATTTTTCCTAACGAGGGCATTCTACCACGTAGAATACGCTAAAGCGAGCAGAAAATCCCCGAAAAGTGTTAAAAAACTGTTACAGCTTCAAAAAACGGACTGCTGACTCTCGATAAGAGCGAGAACAGTAAGTATGTGACCCACTTTTTTTCACGGAACAACTGCCCAGATATAGGAATCCTCATTGTAAGGTATGGCTTGCGCCTTTGCCGGATCACCATCAAAGCTATCGGCCTCCTGCAACATACGGCTTACTTCCCGCGCGTCGGGAGCAGAAAAATTGGTACGAAAGAGGTCGTACTGCCGAGCTCCGGAGTTCTTGTCGTCGATAATATCCTCGATGAAGAGCACACAACCGAAATACCCACCTTCCTCGGCAAGCAGAATCTCAATATCGTAGACCGCCCCCTCCCTGACAGAGAATTCACGACCGGCCGTCAGACCGCCCAATTCTCTATTCCAGCGCTCGCAACCGGGAACCGTGCTGATAAGCTCGTACCCCTTGTGGGCAGAGTCGAGCCCGGCCCTGACATCCTTCAGGAACTTTTCACGAGCTGCAGGCTCGGAGAATGCGAACTTGGGGCCACCCTTTACCCTGACATCATAGTGAGTAAAGAGTCGATAACCGGCCGAAAGAACAAGTTTGCGGTCAAAGCGCACAGCGATGTAGTCATCCCCTGTGCCAATGAAGCGGAACTTGCCTGTTTTGGGAGCACGCACCTTACCACGGTACACCACACACCAGCCACCGGGCTGACAGACCCACTGGCTCTCCGGCTTGCGGGAATCCCCCATCTGATAGGCGATGGGAGCGTAGCGAGCCCGAGCCGACGGAAGATAGAAGCATGAGGCATATAACTTTTGAGGGGATTCGAAATACCTACTCAGCTGACCGGTACTCCAGCCTTTATTTACAAAATTAGCAATAGCCTCATAATACTTATCCCGCTGGATGCTCAGTGTTCCATCCCCCTTTTTGAGAGCAACTGCCGATGGCTTGCGACTACGCCCACGCCCTGCCTGCTTAAGGTCATAAAAAGTACCGACAAGTGCCGAGCCCCCGGCCTGATTGCTCCCCAGCGGGGTAGTATCACCGCCCAATTCTTCACCCAAACTGCATTCAAACCCGAAATCAAAGACCGAGCTTATCGGCGGCAGACCTTCTGACATATCAATCTCCACCGGAGCCAATGAGAGTGAGATGGCCCCCATCACAAGCAGCATCGATGGAGTCATCGAGGAATGATTTGGCGCATGACGGGACCGAAATTCCCATACAGGCTCGTTATGCACAGACGGGGAATCCTCTGCAGGGGGAGTATAAGCCAGGAACGAGACCGGGGTATCTCCCACAATGAACTCGACGGTAAAATACAACACGCCGGAACTTATTAACATAAAAAGCGCGCAGGCCAGAACCGAAGAGAGTTTATTTTTAAGCGACTCCCTATGCAGCATACGCTCGACTTTTTCACTCATCTGAATGTGTAATGCCATGTGATATTATCGCAAGGGGTTGTTTATCCTTACAACGTCATTATTAACACATTCAGATGAGCGATACGAGTTTAAAAGTGTTACAGAATATTACAATATCATCACAGAAAAGGGAGCAGTTGTTACGCAATTGTAACACTGCTCCCTTTAGCGTTAAATGACAGCTTATTTTGAGCTTTGCAATAAGTCAAGCGCATGCGAATTTCCCTCCGTACGGGCATACTCTACCGCAGTCTGACCATTGCGCTTGCGGTTGATATCGGCCCCGGCACGCAGCAATTCGGGCAGCACGGCATCATTTGTCCACGGGAATGAGTCCACCCACTCATGCAGGGGGTAGAAGTTCGGTCTGTTTACCTCTGCCCCCAGCTGCACCAGTCGGGTAACCAGACCGGGGTGATTGCGGCACACGGCCAGACTGAGAGCGAGGTCGGCATCCGGCTGACGCAAGGCCAGCAAGGCCGAGTGCGGGTTCTCACTCATGAGAGCCCATTCCACGGCAAGACCGGGGCGTACACCGCGCTCCAGCAGGAAATCCACCACGGCATGCTGCCCGGTATAGGCGGCCATGTGCAAGGCCTGCTCCACCTGACGAGAACCGGCAGTCAACAGCAGGCGCACACAATCCGCATGACCATTTACCGCAGCGTACACAATGGCGGTGCGACCGGAAAAATCGTGAGCTTCGATATCAGCACCTCGCGCCAGCAGCACACGCAGCAAATCCACCTGACCATTGGCAGCGGCCACCATGAGCGGGGTACCCATATAATAGCGGCCGAGGGCGCGCCCCGAATCATGAAAGCGCTCGGCACCACTCAGGGGCATGACAGCATATTCAAGCAGCGGGCGCGGAAGGGTCAGGAAGTACTCAGCATCCCCCTGCTCCAGCGCCTGCTGAATAGGCGCAAAATATTCCGCAACCTGCAATTCGCCCTCGGGATTGGGGGCAGCTTGGCGCATGGGAGCCTGTTTGCAGCCGGCAGCCTGCAACATGCTGATGACCTGAGGGTCGTTCATACCATCAATCGCGTGGGTGAGGGCATTGTTACCGGCAGCATCGAGAGCATGAGGGTCCGCCCCCGCCGCCAGCAACAGGCGCACAAGCTCTACCTGCCCTGCACGGGCAGCTGCAATCAAGGGGGTGTAACCACCGAGCACTCGTTGGTCGACGGCATAAAAACCGGGAGCGGAAAGTATGCGCTGCATTTCTTCTACACCATCATCTTTTAACTGCTGGTCCATCCATGAGAAATTTCTTTTTTCTGAGGCCAACAGTAGCTCTGCACTCACATGATCCCCCGATTGGCGAGCAATCACCACAGAGTGGAGTTTGTACTTACCGGTTACAGCACGGTCATCAGGGCGGGCACCGGCAGCCAACAATGCCGCCACCATGCGGGGGCCGACTTTAGCGCGCAAAGCCACAATAAGAGCGCTGTCTGTATGCCCCGCTACGGGTTCGACGTAGGGAATGTAGTCCAGAATATCAGGGTTGCCACACAGAACCGCTTTATTCAGCAGCGCCAGATATTCGAAGTGGTCTGTCGGCAGGCTTGCGCCACCGCGCAACAGAAGTTCGCGCACGGCAGCGGCATCCCCTCGCCGCACGGCATCTGCCAGTCGGGCTGCAGGCGAAAGTTGTTGATTTGATATCGTCGGCGCAGGCATAGACTCTGCAATGGTATGGGGCACGAGCAACAAAGGGCTCAACAACAGGAGTTTCAGGGTACTTTTCATAGTTTAGATAATGTATTAGGATGAAATGCGCCCTGCCACATATTCTGTAACAGGGCGCACACAAATGACGTTCCGTCGAGAGCTATCAGGCCTTGCTCTCGTCAGAGGTGGAGGTAGCGGCGGGAGCCTCGGGAGCGGACTTGCCCAGATAGGAGGGCAGCTCCACACCCAGACTGCCGGCAAGCTCATGCAGCGGCAGGGTACCGGTCACCAGATTCTGCACAAAGCCGCCCACGCTGCCGGCCTTGTCATTGCCACCACCCATGACAACCACCTTGTCGAAGGTAAGACCGCGCACAGCGCTTGCCTGAGTCTCGACAATCTGCGGCAGCTGCTCGGTTACCAACAGGCCGGAGGCACTGCGGGCATCGCCGGCGGCGGCAATAATCTGGCGGAAACCGCTGGCCTTAGCCTCGAGGGCTGCCTGAATGGCAGCGGCCTGACCGCGGCCGACCAGTTCAAGACCTTCACCCTCGGCCTTCTTCTTCAGGAGGAGAGCCTCGGCCTCACCCTTAGCCAGCTCGAGAGCGGCGTCACCCTCGGCCTTATTGGCAATCACGAGTGCCTGAGCCTTACCTTCCTGCTCCTTCACGAGCACAGCGGCAACAGCCTCGGCAGCAATCTCCTTCTTGCGCTTCTGGATTTCGGCAGCCACAAGTTCGTTGGCGGTCTGAGTGGCGCGCTCAAGTTCAGCACGCTTCATTTCGGCCTCACGGTTAGCAATGTAACCGGCCTCTTCAGCCTTGGCAGCCTGCTCCTTCTCAGCCACAACGGCGATTCGGTGAGCCTCTGCCTGGCGAACTTTCAAGCGGGCGTTGGAGTCTGCCACTTTCATCTGGGCTTCGTTGTTACCCTCCACAGCGGCGGCATTGGCCATAGCCACCTGCACGGTCTGGTCGCGCAGAGCCTCGGCCTTACCGATTTCACCACGGCGGGTTTCCTCGGCCACCTTAATCATGGCGTCGTTGATAGCGCGGGCTGCGGCCTCCTGACCAAGGGCGGCAATGTAGCCCGAAGCATCGCGAATATCGGTAATGTTGGCATTGATGAGGTACAGACCTACCTTGTGCAGCTCAACGTCCACACCACCGGTAATGCCCTTAATGAGCTTCTCGCGGTCGGCGTTGATTTCCTCAATGGTGAGGGAGGCAATCACCACGCGCATCTGGCCCATGATGATTTCGGAGGCCAAGTCACGGATATCCTGACGGGTACGCCCCAGCAGACGGCTGGCGGCGTTCTGCATAATCTCCGGCTGAGTGCTGATGCCAACGATGAAGGAGGAGGGAACGTCCACACGGATGTTCTGGCTGGAGAGAGCACCCTTCAGCGGAACATCGATGTTGAGCGGATTGAGATCCATGAAGGAGTAGCTCTGAATGAGCGGCAGCACGAAGGTGGCACCACCGTGTATACACTTGGCGGAGCGACCGGCACCCACATTACCGTAAACGATAAGGATTTTGTCGGAGGGGCACTTCTTGTAGCGTGTGAGCAAAAGCCCCACCACGCCCATGATGAAGACCACCAGAATAATCACGACCATAATCTGGCCGAAGGAACCGGAACCGGATGCAGCCCGAGCGAGCACGGAATGGATATTGGATATCATAGTTTTGAGATGTTGTTATTGTTGAGAAGATGTTTGAGCACCCACGGGGCGCACGGTGAGTTGGTAGGTGGTGGCTGCCACCACTTCAATGCGGGTCTGAGCCGGCAGGGGCTCCGTGCCTTCCTGAACCGCGGCCATCGTGATAAGCTGGCTGGGGTGGCTCACCTGCACCTGACCACCGGGTTCGCCGTTCGGGGGAATGGTGACGTACACGGTACCGGTCATGCCTACCAGGGTTTCGTACTTCAGCGAACCATCGGACTTCAGGCTGTAAATGGCTTTCATGATACCGGCAATCACAAAGAACATGATAATACCCACCAGTATACCCACGACAATACCCAGACCAACCCCAGCTCCACCGAGCACTGCCAGATAACCGCCCCAGCCGAAACCGAGCACAAAGCCCATGACGGCCTGAACCGAGAAGGAACCGGTGTCGCCATCAGCTGAACCGGCATCCATATCACCGCCACCCAAATCTGCGATAAAAGCAATCACAAAGGTAAGGCCGGATATCAGTGTGGCAATCCAGGCAATGGCACAGAATATGCCCAAGGGACTGTCAAAATCAGGCAAGAGGGATGCGGCATCGAGAATGCGGGTAATCCATTCGAAGGTACTGACCAGAGTTTCCATATAGCAGAGTATTTACTGTCCACATACTACCACTTCATGCCCTGCACGGTCAAACATAAAGTGCGACACTGGGGTATTTTTGCATAATTTTCTTGTATACAGTCAATTTAGGCTTGCAATGTGTGGGGAACATGGTATCATACGGCCACCTCTGAAGGTCGATTTGCCGCAGCCACGAAAAATCAACCAACAATTAAGAGACTATTACGACAATGAGCGAAATCAACGTCAACGACTTCAAGATCAACGAGAAGGACACCGGTTCCACCGGTTTCCAGGTAGCCGTGCTCACCAAGCGCATTGCTCACCTCACTCAGCACCTGGTAAACAACAAGCACGACCACGCTTCCCGCCGCGGTCTGCTCATGATGGTTGCCAAGCGCCGTAAGCTGCTGGATTATGCCAAGCGCACGGACAACGCTCTGTACAAGAGCCTGCTGACTCGTCTGGGTCTCCGCCACTAATCAATACCGTGGCGGGTTGCGAAGTCAACCCCGACACAATTCACAGAAAAGCCGCAGAGAGGTCGAACTCTGCGGCTTTTCTGTTGTTCAATACAATCGATTCAAATTAAGCGGTTGCAGACCTCGCATCTTCTGCGCGCCTCTGCTGGGATGCTTCAACCTCCTGCAACATCATGGGTACATACGTCTGCTTTTGGAACATGGGCGACACATACCCCTCCTTAATTGCCAGAGAATATGCCAATTTCATTATGGAAATTGCATGGAACATGCCGAAGAATGTCAGATATGTACCTGCAGAATAATAGAATAATATGATATCCGGAATGATAGGAATCAGCATATAATAATAATACTCACAATTTGCAAGCCCTCTGATATTGGAGCATAGGCGACATACATATACACAAACCAGCAACTGGAAAAGAACAGTAAGAGACAAGCCTACATAACCTAAGCGGTGGATAGCTGTCACCCAGCCACTATGCCACACACCACGTCTGGCAAACAACACGTTACTACCCGAATAAATTTTACGGCGATTAATATTAATACGCTCAAGACGGTGCTGGCGAGAGTCCAAAGCAAAACCATCCCCCCAGACATAGTTTTTAATGTATCCTTTTGACGGATCCATAGCCCATTCCCACATTTCATATCGCCAATCAAGTGAGTGCCGAGCAAGTCGGGTCAAACTTTTATCCTTTACATCCACTCCGGGCACAGCAGTAAAGACTCGCTTAATACCCAACGGAACCCGCTCCATTGGCACAGCCTCGGAAAGGACTAAAATTCCGGCATACGCACATACTGCACAGAATAACAATGTCACAAATTGTCGGCGATAGAGCTGAATCAAAATGCATACTAACCCCACATACAAAATTCTACTTCTGAAGCCGGATACAGCAATACCTACAATACCTATCAGAAACAGTGTAATCTTCCAAGGCGAACAGACAATCCCAAGAATCGGATACTTACAGAACAAGAATAAACATATAGACTTACCCAGACCATCCAAACCGACAAATCGACTGTTTTGAATCGCTTCGCCCAAAGCCATCGTCTCACCCAAATCATTCACCTGAGGTGCAATCAATGATTTGACAGCCGCGAGAACAGATACAAACAACGAAAGGATAACAACCCATTTAAGCGTAACGCCCAAACGTTTAAGCGAAAGAGGCAATATACTGATGAATATGTAAGTCATCAATGAAGTAATACACCAAATATACTCAGCACCACCTACCTGAGCATAACCTTCATCCGTAATCTGGTTCACAAACGTGTTAAGTTTTACGGGATGCACGAACCAAGTCGAAAGGAAATAGATACCAAATAAAAATACGGCAAAATCGATGACAGGCAACTTATTCCATGTCATCTTAGCATACCCCATCACACTCATTACCAACCAATACCCCAACAAAGCAACACTAACCAGTTGCGCAAGAGGCATCTTACCGCCACCAAAATTCAATAAGGAGAGTATAGGGGGAAGAACAAATGCCAAAATCCAGCAGTTGCGCCCCAAACACAATATCACCATAACGCCAAAAACAAGCACCGACGGTAGCAATGCTTGCTTTATGCCATCAGCAGCCATGGAACCGGCGACAAAAGCCAACGCCACCAGCAGAATAAGAACGACAATCGTCTTCAGTACACCAGATCCCATGGCATGAATGTTGTTCGTCAGAGAGCAGAGGGTATCTCTTTACCCAGGTCGGAAGCTTTTCGGCCCTTACCGTCTCCGGCAATTCGCTCAAGCACCACGTCCTTATAGCACATACCACCGGGAATCATCGGCAGCACGTGAACATCGTGCGGAACCATTACATCAAGAACATATGCCTCCTTCGATGCAAGCATGCGAGCAATAGCCGGAGCAAGTTCGGCAGGCTCAACAACACGCTCGCACTTTATACCAAAGCCCTCGCAAAGAACGGGATAATTGGGATAGAGAACCTCCGGGGTATGGTGAGTGGGGTCATACTTCTCTGTGGGGTCTGCCAAGAATGTATTGGCACGGTGAGAATCGTACTTCAGATCCTCCCACTGAACAACCATACCCAAGTGCTGGTTATCAATAATGATGCTCTTAATGGGCATGTGCTCTGTACGGATAGTGCCCAACTCCTGCACATTCATGAGGAAAGAGCCGTCACCATCAATATTGATAACAGGCAAATCGGGATAGGCTACATGAGCCCCCATCGCAGCAGGCAGACCATAGCCCATGGAGCCCAGACCACCGGATGTAGAAAGGCGACGGGGTTTGTTGAAGCGGTAGAACTGGGCGGCAAACATCTGGTGCTGTCCCACACCGGTGCAGATGATAGCCTCCTGTCCCCCCAGCTGGCGATAAAGCTCTTCAATAATAGACTGGGGAGCAATCTCGTGCTCGCGAGTCTCATAGCAAAGAGGATAATCCCTCTTCCACTGCTCAATGAGACTGAACCACTCGGGTCTATTCTCCACAGCGTACTCCTTAACTGCGCATCCCTGCTCTTCCAGCTTGGCATTCAGATAGCGCAAAGCAGCACCGGCATCCGCTCGAATAGCCATCTCTACTTTCTTATTCTTATTGAGCTCAGCAGCATCGTAGTCAATGTGAATAATGCGAGCGTGTTCACAGAAAGTCTTCACAGCACCAGTCACACGGTCATCAAATCGAGCACCAATAGCCAGTACAACATCGGCCTCATTTACCGTATAGTTAGCATACACAGCACCGTGCATACCCAGCCAGCGCACAGAGAGAGGATGATCCTCAGGCATAGCACCGATACCCATGAGAGTTGTTGCAACAGGTATCTGCAAGCGCTCAGCCAGCTCACGCAGCTCATCAGCAGCATCTGCAATCACCACACCGCCACCGGCATAAATAGCAGGGCGCTTAGCTGCAAGCAGCAACGGAAGTGCGGCATCAAGCTTATCTACCGGCAACGGCAACTCCGGCTCGTAGCCGGGTAAATCCATAGGAGCATCGAAATCTGGCTCAAACACACCTTCCTGGAAATTCTTGGGAATATCAATCACTACCGGACCGGGACGCCCCGTACGGGCAATATAGAATGCCTCCTTAATAATTCTGGGGATATCCTCAAGCTTGGTAACCAGATAACTGTGCTTCACAATCGGCGAAGTCATGCCGAAAACATCAGTCTCTTGGAAGGCAGAACTACCGATAAGCCCACTGCCTACCTGAGCAGTAATGGCAACCATGGGAACAGAGTCCAAGAATGCATCGGCGATAGGCGTAATCATGTTAGTGGCACCGGGACCGGAGGTGGACATACAGACACCAACCTTACCGGTAACTCGACCGTAACCTTCGGCAGCAAACGCACCACCCTGCTCATGACGGGGCAAAATAGTACGAATGGAAGGCTCGTGGCTGAGAGCTTGGTGCATGGGCATGCTGGCACCACCGGGGTAAGCAAATACAACATCAACTCCCTCACGTACTAGGCTCTGCACGAGGGCCTCAGCCCCGTTCATTGTTTTACGGACGGACTGTGTGTCGTTATGGGAATCGCTCATAATATTTTATAGAATGATAAGTTTGCGTTAAACGGAACCGGTGTCTTCAACCCCGGCGTGCGTGTATTCTAGCAAAAAAAAATCTCCATGAAAAGTTTTTTTTCATGGAGATATGACAACTTATGGATTTTCTGAGGTATTTGTCTGTCATTGCGTGGTTGCTGAAGGAGAAAAGTTTTCCTCATCGCACACTATATCAACACAAGCTCCCACATTCAACAACAACGTCAATTCATTTAAGTCATGCCTGTCCATTCGCAACAAAGTCCCTCCTTGCGCCCCCTCCGACACGAGCTGCCAACCGTTATCCAGAACTATCACCCTGTCACTGGCAAGGTGCTGAATGGAATGCCGTGGCAGCATAGCTCCATTGATGTAGCCGTCACGACTTTTGATAGTGGTGGACGAGTTCTGTTTTTCTGTCACCCTCTCAATAGACTGGAGATTATAGGCTGCAACAAGCGACCGATTATCCCACACCGTAAGCTCTCGCTGCAACGGTCTGATTTCCATGCGCAAATCCATAGGCACAGTCACCAAAACCTGACCGGCTTTCAGAGCCGATGGCTCCACCAAGCCATTGAGAAGCATGATAACATCTGTCGGACAGGAGGTCTTGTGAGCTATGCGAGCAAGATTATCCCCCCGCTGAACTTTATATTTAGTAGCCCTCGGATGCTCGGCACTGAGATAACGACGCACATTAACAGCGCCTGTTATCTGGCGCGCCTCACGCCCCGCAATCCCCTTCTCTGCAACAAAAGGCTGCAGCAACTCTATCGCCTGTTGCAACTTCTGCCCCCGAAGCATGCTACGAGCCTGCTCCAGCTCAGCAGGCCGCCGAGGCCAGAGAGAATAATTAGCAGCGTCCTCAGCTGCCATTGCAGCCATACTACAGAAGGCCACGACGCTTAAAATCGAAGAAATTGATGTCATGAGATTGTTGTATCATTTCCAACATAAAACAGAGTAGTGATATTTCCCAGTCATCATCTACCCCCTTAATCACAGCCCTGAAACTGTCCCCCGAGCGCAGAGCCTCGCTCACCACACGTTCCGAAACCTCCTGTACGCTTTCATGAATATATTCAGTTCGCACATCAGAACGGCTGAAGCGAAAACCATACTTCAACAACGCGTGTATCGAAGCCCCCTGCTCTGCCATCCATTCAAAAAAACCACGGGCTGCCGGACTAAATCCCTCCATTTCTACCCCCACAAGATCTGCCGGCCGCAATATCCGGGGACGATTAGCCTCCACCCAACCACTTCGAATCCGGCAATGACCGACAGAATCCAACGGCTCTGACAGAAGAATATAATTGAAGCGAGTATCGCCAAATGAATCTATACGCCTGTCCGGCACATACAGAACCTGCGTGTTCTGCATTGCATAGCCGACCGTTGCATCAGTATTCATTATGCGTTAAGTAAAATACTATCGGAAAAGATAAAGGACGGCTCCCACCAATAATGGAGGAACCGTCCGAAATTGAAAAGGTTACCTGGCTGCTATCAGGCCTGATTTGCCTTGATGTAAGCAACAACGTCAGCCACGGACTTAAGCTTCTCGGCGTCCTCATCAGGAACCTCTACGGAGAACTTCTCCTCGAACGTCATGACGAGCTCCACCGTGTCGAGAGAATCTGCGCCGAGATCCTCGATAAACTTAGCGTCGCTGGTTACCTTCTCGGGGTCAACGCCGAGCTGCTCGACGATGATTTCCTTTACCTGTGTTTCAATGCTGTCGGACATAAGTGTGACTAGTTTTTTAGGTGCCATTATAATAGCGCATCAGATTCAAAGTTGCAACAAAAATTTACGTTTCAAGCAAAAAAGTATCATCCAACATATCCGGCTGCAACATTCAACCCCCTGAAAGTCAACAGCGGATCGACCTCGTCAATTTCATGCAAATGCTTAGCTATCAATTCAGCATCGCCACCGGTAGCAACTATTCGAGGTCGCTGGCCCAGCTCCTCAACTATCGAGTTCAAAATTTCTCTCACCATACCACAAAAACCAAAAAGACAACCGGATTGTATAGCTTCCACAGTATCCCTGCCTATAGCTCTGCGCTCGTCGCACACATTCACCGCAGGTAATTGAGCCGTATTAAGTGATAGATAGCGAGTCATACCGGCAAGGCCGGGCGCTATAGAACCACCTATGAAAACAGGCTTCACCGGCCCGGGCACCACCACGTCAAAGGTTACAGCTGTACCCAAATCAACAGCAATACATGGCACAAATCCCTTCTGCACAACTGCAGCCACATTAGCTATACGGTCAGCTCCCAATGTCGCAAGGCCTCGATATTCATAACCAAAGTTTAATTGATTATCAACCCCCAGGAATACAACCATACCGGCGAAAGCCTTGGAAATTTCAGTAACAGCAGCAGGAACAACAGAACTTACCACTACTCTGTCGAAATGATACTGCTCCTTTAATCGCAATAGCGAATGCTGATTCACGTCAGCCGTCGGCATCATCAGCTTCTCCTCCTGCAACACGCCATCTATTGAAAACATCATTTTTGTGCGTGTATTAGAGTTATCTATAAGAAGTACAATATCAGCTTTTTTGTTCATATAGAATTTTCTCATCAATCATATCAGCAATACACCCGGCACCACCAACTCTACCGGCCGCAGCCATCGCCTTTTTCAGTCGCTTCCATCCGATTGCACCATCCTTCAACAAACGCTTAAGTTTCGTGATTAGCTCGGCGGAAGATTCTGCAGTAATCCCGGCACCATCCAACAACAGCAAGGACAAGTTACCTTGCTCTTGCCCGGGTAGCGAATAATTCACAATAACAGGCAATCCTGCAGCATAAGCCTCAAACAATGTTGCGGCCCCTGCCTTTCCTATGTAAAAATGACTATGCGCAAACAACTCCGCCATATTATCAGTGCAGGAAAGCACCTCAATCCCCTCACGGTTAAAATCCATCAAAAACTTACTTCTTTCACCGGCAATAACAACAATACGAGCGTTCGGAAAATGATTTCTCAGTGCTGCCAAATCAGAACGCACGCGAGCAAGTGGTGCATAGGCACCATATATCAACCTCAGGTTATCGGCTGTGGGAACCGCTCTATCCTCAGCAGCTGCACGGGCAAATGCCTGCCTAACCGGAAATCCGGTTAAAACCATACGATTAGCAGAAATCGCGTACCGATCACGCATTAAACGGAGAGAATATTCGTCCGGCATACAGATATAAGGAGCCCGGGTCACCATCCACGGTCGACTTATTTCCAGCGAATCGGTTACAACGACAACATAAGGAATATTCAACACCTTTTCTCGGGTGAGTACATCCAACATATGAGCAAAAAGCGGGTAGGTACATATAATCACTTGTGGTCGCAACTGACGCACATATTCCACAATGCAATCCGTAACGTCCGACAAAATCAGTGAGTGTGCTTTAAGCGACCAATCCGCCGTACCGGTTTGTGCATAAGTTACCCCCCATAACCACGGAACCTGTCGCACACAGAACTGGTAAAAACGCCTGCTGAGCTCAAAAAGATGAGGGTGTGCAACTTGGCAGGGATCCAATGTAAAAGTACGCCAGCTGCGACGTTCCAGCTCCTCTGCAACCGCACGCGCCGCTGCATGATGGCCGGCACCATATCCGACACTCAATATCAAAGCTCTTTTGGAACTGTTCATGAACCTGCCTCTTACCCAAGTGTAAAAAATAAATGCCCGCCGAATCTTTAAATCGGCGGGCATTTTACTTATTTAAGGTAACAGTTTCGAAGGACGCCCTTCCCAAGGACCTCGCTCAGGTACAAATACCTCATCGTTTGGTAACAGCTTAATAGAACGGTCACCCGCACTGAAATAATCGTATGTTCTGGTTTGCCCCTTACGAGTCACCTGAATGCGACGTGAGCCGTGCATGCTGATATCACCACATTCCAGCAACACCTGAATCAGAGTGATACCAGGGCGATACGGTACAGCCTTCTTAACATTCACATAACCGGTGACAGTAATTCTACGCATCATGAGTTGACGCACTTCATCATCATCACCCACGTGCGCCATGACAATCGGTCGAGAATATATTTTCTGCTCAATATAGAGCTGTCGAACCATATCACTCAACTGACGAGCGGTCTTACCAACTACACGAACGCGTGAAGAAAGATAAGGCAACATAATCGTGCCATCATCATTACTTACGGGATAATTTCCGTCAACGTTCGCTTTGTCTTCGGACGGAATATCACGAAACTCAAGGCGTACCATGCCGCCTTTTCGAGCCCGAGGCTCAGCTGCCACACTATCATCGTAATCGGACTGAGCCATAACAGGTGCCGCTGCAGTCAAGCCAAACACGAGCACAAGCAGAACCGTAATTAGGTATTGTTTCATATGCTAATGATTTTAATAAATATCGTCACTATTATCTACTTCTGTATTCCGCGCAAGAACAGGGGCTGACGGCTTCTCAGAAACCTTCGTTTCCTGATTCAGCGTCTTGCGGCTGTCATCGGGTGAATAGTAGGAATAATATGTCGTGTAATACTGATACTGAGAATCACTACTAATATCGACATTATTCATTACAAGACCCATTATCTGCCCGCCAACGTTCTGTATAATATTGCGCATTCTCAGCAGAGCCTTCAAGGGCATCTTACTGGGCTGCAACACTACCAGAGTCGCATCAACCTTGCTCACCAGCAAAGAGGCATCACTCACACCCAATACAGGCGGCGAGTCAAACAGCACAATATCGAAGCGCTTATTCACCTCAGACATCAACTGAGCCATACGAGAGGAACCAAGAACACCTGACGGGTCATTCGGCAAGGGACCGGCCGGCAGCATGTAGAGATTAGGTGTCGAAGTCTTGACCACAACATCTTTAAGCTCAATATCAGAGGTAAGATAGTTAGAAAGACCGACTTCGGAATCCACTTCGGCATAGCGATCCAAACGAGGACGACGCATGTCAGCATCAATCATCAAGGTGCTGTAACCGGCAGAGGCAAAAACGTAAGCCAAATTACACAAAGTAGTCGTCTTACCCTCACCTGCATTAGCCGACACAACTGCCAGAGTTCTCGCCTTGTACAATGACTTCTTCAGTTCTACATTAGTACGGAGAATTCGATAGGCTTCAGCATCAGGATTATTTCCATCCTGCAACATAAGCAGACCAACCTCCTGAGGTATAACACCAAGCACAGGCAACTGAAGATGACGCTCAGCCTCCTCAAGAGATTTAACAGAGGTATCAAAGTAATTGAATATCACGGCCACCACCAAGGCAAGAATCATACCGGCAACAGCACCTACGATAAGATTCAGCTTATAGTTAGGACTGCTGGGAACAGTCGCCGCTACAGGTGTGCTATAAATTTCGATGATCTGACGAGGAGCTTTCAAGCGCATGCTATCAACCACCAAATCATTCACCAATTTATCATAGCGAGCCTTTTCTTCACGATACTCCTGAAGAGCAGTCATCACCTTCTGGTCCTCCAGAGTTTTTTCGCGGAGTTTATTGCGAGCATCACGCAAACGAGTCTCCAACTCAGCAAGCTCAGCTTTCTTCACCTCAAGCTGATCCTGCATAGCATCCCTCATGCCTACCAACTCAGCTAAAAGCTGAGTCTGTGTATTCTTATGCTGCTCTGCAAGAGTCTTCATAATGGGATGCCCCTCACCATAACCGCTAATCAGCTTACTTTCGCGCATTTCTTCCTCCTTACGGAACGCTTCATCCAACTCACGTACTCGAGCGGAACTATACGACTCGGCAGAAAGAAGACCTGTTCGGGTAACATATCCAAGCAAATCATCATCCTTCAGGGTCTGCAACTTCTCAACATGCACGGTCATCTGGGAAATCTCAGACTCCAGCGACAGGCGAGAATTAGTCAGCTGATTAAAAGTCTGCTCTTCAGCAGCAGTAGAAAGCGGAGCATTACCCCCGTTTTGAGCCCAGATATTCTGCAAATACTTACCGGAACGTATATACTGACGCACGACGTCAGCTTTCTCATCCAACGCATCCTGCTGCTCACGCTTAATTTCATCACGCTTACTGATGACTTCATTAATAAGAGATTTCTCCTTCTCCTCTCGTATTTCCTTGTAGCATGTAGCAATCGCCTCACAAATACTCTGAGCCACTATCGGGTCGGTCTCAGTAACAAACACATCAACAAGGTTGGTTCCCATCACCGGCTCTACCTTTGTGGCCAATGCTATACGAGACGCCGCCATAATATCAGACATCTCCCACTCACCGGGCAAACCAAGCTTATTCGCTACTGCAATCAGATTCTTCTCAGATGTCAACAACTCAAATTGAGTGGACATATAGTCATATCCCCTCGCATCTTCCTGAACCGGGTTAACATCCCCACCTACCGTAAGATTTATCAAATCACGAGGCAGCTTTATCTCAAACCTCATCGTACTGGTATACTTAGGCGTCATCATCTTTGTAATGAGAGCACAACTAAGAAATACCAAGAAAAATACCAAAAAAGCTTCCTTCCAGCGACTCTTCAGCACCTGCAGGTAGTCCTGAGCATGAAGAACCGACTCGGATTTATCAATCAATATCGAACCGTCAGCCATAGTTATAACTTGACAAAGAGGGTGGAACTATCGCCTGATACAGCTCTAGTTCCACCCCGTAGAAACAAAATCAGAATGTATAATCCACACCGGCAGATACTACGTTACGCTGATAATCATCCTTACCACCGTAGGTATCGCCGCTATAGTAGACATAGTTTAAATTAAGAGCAGTACTGTCGGTCACCTTGTAGCGCATACCGGCATTCAAAGACCAGAAAACACGCTCGTAACCTTCTGTACCATTTATCGCCTCGCTGTAGTCAGCACGGTTAATAGCTGCACCGCACTGGAAAGAAACGCGATGTGTATAAGCATAGTTCAGACGAACACCTGCACGCAGAGTTTCAACAGAACGGAAATCATCTGTATCCTGTCTCCAGCAAGACATCACATTCTCATTGGAATATGTAAGATATGCAGTTGCGCTCATACCCTCTGCGAGAGAGCGATTGTACGAGATGGAAAGGTCAGGATAAAAATCTCCGGAGCCATCCACAATCTTATACTGCGTACCCAAGCTCAGGTAAAGAGATGAAATAGGACTGAGTGCATGTGTAACATTGGCATTCAGATATACACTTTCAGACTCCATACCAACCTCTCTGAACTCATAACGATATCTGGTAGATACACCATAGGTCGTACGCTCAGAACCCTTATAGTTCAAGCCGGCACCTACAGTCAGATACTGACGGTCATCGTAGTTATCATCAAAACTTACATCACCACTGTATGCAAGAGAAACATAGCCGGACCAGCGCTCATCGATAGGATGAGAATAGGTATTGTTCAGGTACCAGTTCATTCTCTCACCATAGGAACGATCACGAGAATAGCTGTCAGTGTAATCTACCTCAGGAGTATAGGTGAAACCAAGACTGCAAGCGTACTGGCGACCTCTACCCAGAGAATGAGTGAAACGAGCCGAAATCAGGATATCAGTGAAGGCGGAATCCTCTGTTCCGTGAGCCTCCTTATCATAAACCTGCGCACCAATACGAGCCCTATACGAAAGCTTACTCACAGACTCATAATCAGCATAGGAGGCACCCACACCGAATCGCACAAAACCACCGCTTTCCTCATCCTTCGCAGTGCTGTTCACATTGTCATCTACACCCACATTTACGTAAGCATTGTAACGAACAGCGTACGACTCCGGCACACCAACAATCGGCGCAGCATCAAACAGAGAATATGCCTGCGCAGCAGGAGCAAGCACACCTGCCGCCAACAATCCTTTATATATCAACGACTTCATAATCTATTTTTCGCGAGAATCAGTTTGCAGGGCTCATATCGCCCGGAGTCACTATAACGTTAATCGGAGCAGGAGGCGCACCCGGAACAAACGAATCGCCTACAAGCGGATTAATAACCTCATTAAATGTGGTCTCAGGCACGCCATCCTCAAGAGAGGCATTGTAAAGATAACTCAACATCTCATTAATCTCACGAGGAAGACCGGGAGTATCAAAACTACCATCCTTACCCTGCTTTGCAAGCTTAGCACCGCGTTCTGCTCGTGCAAACTTAGTCAAAGCCGTACCCAAATCAGGACGAGCCATCAGCACAGCACGGAAAATAGCAGAAGCCTCGCTCGACTTCCATGTAGTGCGCTGAGAAATTACCTCACCATAAATCTGAGATGCCTTATCAGGCTCAGCCTTAACTGCCTTGTAGACAGCATTACATATATTACCGAGCGAGCTCTTGGAACCAGGAGCAGATAACTCCATGGCTTTTTCACGCTCAGGAGAAGCGGCATCAGCAGAAGCCACCGAAACGAGCCCTAACAGGGCCAGTGCTACGCATATTCTTTTCATATCCTTCAAACGTTTGGGGGTGAAAGCGGGTAGCGGGAATCGAACCCGCATGATCAGCTTGGAAGGCTGGAGCTTTACCATTAAGCTATACCCGCGCTATCTGCACGCATTCTACTATAATTGTGAGAGAATGCAAGCATTATTTTCAAAAAAAATAATTTTTTTTATTTTTCCCTTGACTTTCACTGTTGCGACCGCTATACTCGCGCCACACAGTTGCGGGCGTCGTTCAATGGTAGGACGCGTGCTTCCCAAGCATGAGACACGGGTTCGATTCCCGTCGCCCGTATAAAAACTCCGGCAGGATTATCTCTGCCGGAGTTTTTTTACCCGGAGCACTCTATTTTTCATATCAAGCCAAGATAAACGCTTGACAATCGGATGAATTTTGTTTAACTTTTCCTTACGAATCATCAGCACACAAAAGGGACAATTATGCCTACAGGGGAACCCAGACCACAGCCATACCGCCAGATGGAACTCAATCCGCATGCGGTCAATGGGGGCATGCACTCGCCTGAGCGAGTTCGCGAACAGGTAGAAAAATTGCGCCAACAAGCAGAGCTTTTTGAACAACAAAGACTTCAGTCCGAAAGCCAAAGTCGCGAACTAGAGCAAAGTTCTTTCCGCAAAGCCAGATTCAACGACGATTTGAACGAAGTAGGCACGCGTATTCACAACGCAGTAAGACGCATTGAGCGAGAGCTCGAATCGATGAACAAAGAGCAGCACGAGCTCGAACTCGTGTGCGACTGTTTTAAGCACCATCTGCAAATTCTTTCGGCACTTCAGCCCGAAATGTGGCCACCCGATAGCGTAACCGAACGCCTGCAGGAAGCCCAGCCCCGGCTGCAGCGCGCATACAATGATTTCGAGGAGGCATACGCCTTTGGCACCAAATACCGACACACTGATGTGCTGCAGAACAAACCCGGCGAAGAGCCGATACGCCGTTTGACCTGGAAAAATCTGAAGGAAGAAATGGCGCGTGGTCTGGCCTTCCATCTTCCCCTCTTCGTGCTGATACTTATCAGCTGGGTCATTTACCAACTTATTACCACCCCCTGAAAGATTATATGGCAAGTGATTACAACAGACGTCGCCGACAAGAACTTGAGCGCATGAACCTGCAGGCTCAATATGAGCAGGAGCAGCAGTTGCGTCGCAGAAAAGACTATTACGACGATACTTGGACCCGCCCCAACAACACGCTCGGCCCGAACGAGGATGTTGTGGAGAAACGCCGCATTAGGAAACGCGTTCACGTAGTCACCGGAAATACCCGTACTCAAAATATCTTAGGCGAAAACATCGTACTATTGATTGGTCTGGTTATTTCCATCATCATTCTCTACAATATCTGCATATACGTACTCAATCAGTAATTCCTCTTTTTTTCCGCCATGGAACAGCCCAAAATCGACGTCGCATACATCGCTAAGCTTGCCAAGCTTGACCTCACAACCGAGGAAACAGAGCGATTCTCTGCCGACCTCAACCAAGTGCTTGGCTATGTAGCCCAGCTTGAGCAGTGGGACACTACCAACGTGCCCCCCATGTACCACCCCCTGCCCGTATACGACGCCGTGCGCGAAGACATCCCCGGCACCAGCCTGAGCAATGATGCTGCTGTTATGAATGCCCCGGCTGCAGAAGACGGCCAGTTCCGCGTGCCCAAAGTTGTAGAATCCGCCCACTAATCACACCTGTCCCCTTCCCCGCCATGCTCAACGGCTCCATTTCCTACTGGCGCAATCAGCTCACCACCGGCGCCATCACCCCCACCGAACTGGTAGAAGAAATCTCGCGCTCCATCGAGGCACATAACCCGGCAGTCAACGCCTATATATCGTGGGACAAAGAGGCGGCGCTCGCCGCAGCGGCTAAAGCCGACCTCAGCCTTCCCCTCGGTGGTATTCCCGTTGCCATCAAGGACAACATCTGCATAAAGGGAGCACCCACTCGCTGCGCCTCACGCATACTGGACAACTTCCGCTCCCCGTACGACGCCACGGCCATCACCCGCCTGCGCGCAGCCGGTGCCATTCCTTTCGGTCGCGCGAATATGGATGAGTTCGCCATGGGCTCCTTCGGCAAAAACTCGGCTTACGGCGCTACGGACAACCCCGCAGCTCCCGGCCACGTTCCGGGTGGTTCCTCGAGCGGTTCCGCCGCTGCAGTGGCAGGTGGTATGGCCATTGCCGCACTCGGGTCCGATACCGGTGGTTCCATTCGCCAGCCCGCCTCGCACTGCGGTATCGTGGGCATGAAACCCACCTACGGCCGTGTATCCCGCTACGGTCTGGTGGCCTTCGCCTCCTCCCTCGACCAGATTGGCCCGCTCACACAGAATGTGGAAGACGCCGCACTGCTGCTCAACGCCCTCTGTGGCCACGACGAGAAGGACTCCACCTCCTCCACCGAGCCCACCACTGACTTCACCGCCGGTCTGGGCCGGAGCATCAAGGGTGCCCGCATCGGTCTGCCGAAGGAATACCTCTCCGAAGGTAACGACCCCGCCGTAACGGCCGCCCTTCAGACCGCTGTACAGAAACTCACCGAACAGGGGGCCGAAATTGTAGAAATCTCGCTCCCGCACGCCGAGGCTGTTGTGGCCGCCTATTATATTATAGCATGTGCGGAGGCCTCCTCCAACCTCAGCCGCTTCGATGGCATACGCTACGGCCACCGCGCAGAGAACACCAACGGGCTCGATGACCTATACAGTCGCTCCCGCGCCGAGGGTTTCGGCCCGGAAGTTAAGCGCCGCATCATTCTGGGCACCTATGTGCTCTCCAGCGGCTTCTACGATGCCTACTACGCCAAGGCACAGAAAGTTCGCGCTCTTGTTGCTCAGGACTTTGCCGCTGCGTTCGAGAAAGTGGATTTCATACTCGGCCCGGTCGCCCCTACCCCGGCTCCTGCACTGGATGGCGCTGACATGACCCCGCTGCAGATTTACCTGGCCGACATCTACACCATTCCCGCCAACTTGGCAGGTCTGCCGGGCATCTCCGTCCCCTGCCCGCAGGCAGAAGGTGCACGCCCCGTGGGTGTACAGTTGCTCGGCAAGCACTTTGCCGAAGTTGACTTGCTGCGCGTAGCCTCGGCACTGGAATCTGCCCTGTCATGAGCGCGCCCGTTTACCTCAGCATTGCCGGTTCCGACTGCTCAGCCGGTGCCGGCATACAGGCAGACCTGAAGGCCGGCTTTGCTCTGGGTTGCTACCCGCTTACTGCAGTCACCTGTGTGGTGAGCGAAGTACCGGGCAAGGTGGAGGGTATTGTTGCTATGGAGCCGCAATTTGTTGCGGATCAAGTGCGCATCTGCCTGCAGCATTTCCCCGTAGCAGCCATCAAAACCGGCATGCTTTACAGCCCCGAAATCGTGAGGGCTGTCACTGCTGAACTGCAGGGCTTCAACGGACCCATCGTGGTAGACCCCGTCATGATTGCCACAGCCGGCGAGCCTCTCATTCTGCAGGCTGCCATCAGCGTGTACGAGCAGAACCTCATGCCCCGCACGACCCTGCTCACCCCCAATCTGGATGAACTGCAGCGCCTGCTCGGCACGACAGATGACATTCGAACGGCCGACGACCTGCAACAAGCGGCAGTTGTGCTGACACGTCGCTACAACTGTGCTGTTCTGGCCAAGGGTGGTCACCTGGGTGGCGACACCTGCACCGACATTCTGGTCATGAAAGACGGTACCACGCACCGCTGGTCGCACCCCCGCACCATGGGTATCTCCACCCACGGCACCGGTTGCACCCTTTCCAGCGCCGTAGCTGCCCATCTTGCTATGGGGCATGAGCTGGTACCGGCAGTGGAGCTTGCGCTGCAGTATATTGCCAAGGCCATTGCTACCTCGCACAAGCTTGGCGAACTCTGGGCTGTCAACCACCACGCCTGAGCCCCCTCAGTTCTGAGGGAGCACGCAGCGCACCATCAATTTGCCCAGCGTTTCCTCGCGCCGTCCCACTATATACATGTGAGCCAGTCGCCTCGCCGTCAGTCGGGGCTTGCCGCGGTATTGGCGGAACACCTCACCCGTATCCCGGTGGCAGAGCTCATAGCAAATGGGGCGTTGTTTATGGCTCGGCGGGGCAAAGTCATCGCACTTACAGCTAGCCTTCTCTCCTGCTATCCCCAGCAGATTGCAATAGTGGCGCCACACCCGACCATGCCCCCGCTCACGGTGCAGCACCATCGCCAGAGCATGAGCCAGCTCGTGCAGCACGGTGCGACGTACCATCGCGGCATCTTTCTCCAAATAAGCAGCCACATAGTGCCGTGAGAGAGTGATGCGCCGTTTGGTATAACTGCAGCACCCCAGTCTGCGCACTGCTCTGTCCCAGCCGAAACTCCACCCCTGCAATCCCAGAGTTATCAGACACACCTCGGCCCAGGCAACAACATCCGCCGGTTGAGTCCACTCACCGGTCGGTGGCAGTATATAGGGTTCATTCCTCATCTTCTGCAGCCATCAGTACAGGTTCATCCTCATCATCAATCCTGTATCCACTATAACGTTTAGTGCGGGTTCGCAGCGGTGCCGGCGGCAGCTCCGCCAGCTCAGGGAATTGCCTGCTCAGATAGTCCATGTACAGGTCAACAGCTGTAACCACAAACTCGGTCTTATCAACAGCATTGAACTCACTGAGTATGCGTACCTCCTCAGCCACATCGGGCGGGCATGGCAACACCACCAGGCGCGTTACTTTCTCATCATCCGTCATATTGATTATCAGACCAGGCAATGCGGACAGTCTAGCACGTTCACTCATGCCTGGCGAGCCAATTTTATTGCCTTTTGTGTCACAATCGTGTAACAGTCGGGCATTTTCCTTGCTACTTTGCCGAGCTCTGTGATAAGATTCCGACATGAATGAGCGGTGCATACTCGTGGCGGAAGACGACGCGCCCATACGCCAGGCCCTGACCGACACCCTGACCGGTGCCGGCTATACCGTGCTCACGGCAGAGGACGGACGCCGTGCGCTGGAGCTGCTGCTCACCCGTGAGGTAGATCTGGCACTATTGGATGTCAACATGCCTCAGCTCACCGGTTTTCAGCTGCTCAAAATCATGGGTAAAGAGTGCCCCGGTATTCCCAGCATCATTCTCACGGCTCACGGCGAAGAGCGCGAGCGAGTCAAAGGGCTGGAACTCGGGGCCGACGACTACGTGGTCAAGCCCTTCAGCATTGCCGAACTACTGGCACGCATTGCCGCCGTACTGCGCCGTAGCCCGGGCAGACAACGGGCAGCCGGCGCCACCCTGAACTTCCCCGGCGGCCAGCTCAATCCCACCACCCGCAGCACCACCCAGACGGACGGCACACCCATACCCCTGAGCGAGAAGGAGTTCGACCTCTTCCGCTACTTCCTCAGCCACCCCAACCGCATCATTCCGCAGGAGGAATTGCTGCTGCGCGTATGGGGTATCAGCGCCGACCCGGGCAAAACCCGCACCGTCCCTGTCACCCTTACAAGATTAAGAGAGAAAATCGGCCCTGCCGCCGCAGCCTGCTTTGAGAACGTACGCGGGCGGGGCTATAAGTGGAACGAACACGCATGAAAAAGAAACTCACCTTCATTCTGGCATTTTTTTCCCTGCTGGTCATAAGTGCCGCCCTGTGGCAGGCACACGAGGCCGCCACCCTCGAGGAGCGGTTGTTGCAGATTGACCGACAGACCCAGGCCAATCGCCTGCTCGAGCTCTCCCTGCCGCGCGTGCAGGCAGAGCTCGGCCGACTGCTCAATGCCGAGCGCAACAAACTGGGCAAAAAACCGCCTATCGGGCTCATGTACTACCACATGCCCGAAGAGGGCAAGGCAGACTTCAACAACGGTTTCTTCATGCTCACCTCCCGCGGTCTGCAATGCCCGCTCGGTGACGAGGCTATCAAGCAATGGCTCGAGAACAACTCCATGATTATCGACGCCATTCGCCGCAAGGCCGACAATCCCAACGCCCCGGTGTTCAACCCCGACAAGGCGGTGAAGTTCGACCCGGACGTTCACCTGCCTGTCTTCGGCGTGTATCAGGTCACCGACCCGAATGAAGAGAAACCGCTCAAGCTCACCGGCACCCCCGGCCCCTTCTTCTCCTGGTTCTACGAGGGGCTGCTGGTCTGCCAGCGCAGTTTCCCCACCACCCATGGCAATGGAGCCGACGGTTTTGTGATAGACGTTCCCAAACTGGCCGCGCACCTGCTTCCCTTGGTGGAGCCCGGTCTGGAAGAACCGGAAATCCGCCTGATTCAGCGCGGCGAGGTCAGCAATCTCTCCCCCCTGCCCCTCATCCTGAAGCCCGGCAACAAAATTACCCTGCCCGACAGCGGCCTGCGTGAGCAAGCGCTGCGTGGCACGGTTGCCAGTGCCTGGCTCATCTCCATTCTTTCCATCGTCATTCTTTTCGGCCTTCTGGCATTCTACGCCCGACTGGAGCGTCGCCGCAGCGATTTCGTCTCGGCCGTCACCCACGAGCTGCGCACACCGCTCACCAGCTTCAACCTCTATACCGAGATGCTTAAGAACGGGAACCTGCCCCCCGAAAAAGTGGCAGAATACCACGATACGCTCTACAATGAGAGCCGCCGACTCGGCCATCTGGTGGAGAATGTTCTGTCGTTTGCCAAGCTCACCCGTGGCAAGGTACGCGGCAGGCAGGATGTAGGCACCTGCAGCAAACTGCTGCCCGAACTTTTCACCAAGGTCAAGGAACGACTGGCCAAGGCCGGTGTGGAGTGTCACTACACACTCGACCCTCGCACCACGCTCATTACCATGCGCACGGATTTACTCTCGGTGGAACAGGTGCTACTCAATCTGGCGGACAACGCCATCAAATACGCCGAGGCCAAGCACCCTGCCGTTCATATCAATGTGCTCCAATCCCACCGCACACTGGCCATTCGCTTTGCTGACAACGGCCCGGGAATCCCCGCCGAGCTGCAGAAAGACCTCTTCCGCCCCTTCTCCCGTTCCGCGAAATCCGAGAGTGGCCGCAAACCCGGCGTGGGGCTGGGCTTGGCGCTCTCCCGCGACTTGGCTCGTTCCATCGGGGGTGACCTCGTGCTCGACAAGAGCGATTCCGCCGGCACGACCTTCCTTCTGACTCTCCCACTGGGCGAATAAATCAGTATGAATCTTCCACTACCCATCATCAGTCTGGCAGCTGCAACTCTCGCGCTGTGCACCCAACCTGCGGTCGCTCAGGCACCGCAGGCACAGGTGCAGGATTACCTGCAACTCAAGCGCGATATGGTCATCATCCGCAGCCTGACCGAGTTCAACAACCACCTCGAGTCTCTCGCCCTGAGTGGCAGGCAGAGCACAAACTGCCTCTTTGCCGGCAACCTTAAGGGGAAAGAAAACGAAACCCTGCAGCGCTCGCTCTGGTTCAATTACGCAGAATCCGTCACCATCACCTATCACCCGGACTCCTCAGTCGTCTTCACCTTCACCTACAAGGACCACGCGCTCATGCTGGCAGCGCATCGCAATCCTACCCTTCGTGACCGTCTTACACCCGAGCAGCAGCAGGCTCTGGCAGTAGCCAGGCAGCGCGTGCAGGAGCTCATCTCACCGCAGATGTCCGCCATGGAAAAAGTTCGCGCTCTGCACGACGACCTGGTGAACCGCGCCACATACGACCTGCCCTCCGGTGGCAATTGCACCACCATGCTGCTCCACAATCGCGGCGTGTGCGAGGCCTACAGCCGCGCCCTCTGGCTCATGCTGCGCATGATTGACATCCCCTGCCTCATCGTTGCCGGGCATACGGATGAACCCCACGCCTGGAACCTCGTGCAGGTGGATGGGGAGTGGTACCATGTCGACGCCACCTGGGATGACCCGACCATCATCGGCAGCAATCGAAATGTGCTCTCGCACAATTACTTTCTGGTGACGGATGCACAACTGGCCAAGGACCACAGCTGGCAGCGGGACTCTATCCCCGTCTCGGCCGTGAAGGACGCCCTCTATTTCCGCACCAACAAGGCTTATTTCACCAATTACGGCCAGTTCTGGCCCGCCGTGGCTGCGACCATCGACAGTGGCGCCACGGAGTACGAGGCCTACCTTACGGCCTACGGCGACAAGTCTGCCTTTGAGCGCAGTCTGCTACAGAATATCCCCCACATCCCCGCGCTCGCCGCCGTGAAATCATGGAGCGGGCCTCAAAGTGGTGGCGGTGTAGTTCGCCTGACATTCAACCACTCAGGCACGCCTGCCCGTGCAACCGAGGAGGTGATGCAAGTCACCGGTGCCGCCGTTGAAAGGGCTCGCCAATGGGTTGAAAACGGTGGGCTCACCAACTGGGCGGATGCCATCGACCTTTCACCCATTGAGCAGGAGCTCGACCACCTGTGGCAGGAAGCCACCCGACAACTTCAGGAAACAGGTCAACAACTCGAGGAAGCAGCCGATAAAGCCCTGCAATCCGCCGAGCAACAGGCTACCGAATGGTGGAACTCCGCCAAGGAAGAAGTGGAAAGCTGGTTCTGATTTCAGATGAAAATTCATTGCCATCCCATAGAGGCTCGATAACGAACCTCTATGGCGCATGATTGCTGTATGTATGGATGATTTTCTTTGAAAAAAGGTTTAGGAATTAGGGGAGGGAATCTTTCGGCGGGTTCCTGCTGTCCCATATCAAATA
>JAZSEM010000104.1:0-3303 GCA_045531695.1 Akkermansia sp. | reverse complement strand
AATTTATTTTCCATCCTGCAGTCCGCCAATCCCTCCACAAATTGGAGCTTGTAAGGAAGGACTAGTTACGAGTTACGAAGGACTAAGTGATAAAACAGGCGGGCTTTCACCCGCCGATATGCGTAGCTTAAGCTACCGTTCACGGCCGCGCCTTAAAGCGCGGGCAGCAGCCGAGGCAAAGCTCGGCAACCCTTGCGGCGTAAGTCGCGGAACTTTACACCTAGTCCTTTGTAACTCGTAACTAGTACTTCTACAAATTGCTCTTTATCGCGTTTTTCGATATGCCCGATTTTTTAAATATCCGGCCTTGAAACAAAATTCTCTCCACAGCCTTGTATGCCGTGGAGAGAATGAATGGGAAATGAATGTACTTGAGTCAGGTTAGTCCTTCTTGCCCTTGCGAGGGGTGCGGACCTTCACCATTCTGTAGCCGAGAGAGGCGGCCATAGCGGAAAGCTGCTCCTCAAGACGGGCGCAACGAGCCTTGGTCTCGCGCAGGGAAGCCTCGAGATGTGCGGCCTTAATCTTGGCCTTGCGGGCATCATTCTTCAGCTCCTTGTCATTGTCGCAGGCAACCACGGTCGGGGTGCTCTTGCGACGCCCCTTGGGCTGAGGCTGAAAACGGGATTCCATGGCATCCTCGGCCTGCTTCTTCCACAGCGAAATCAGCGTGGGAGCAATACCCTTTTTCTTGGCAACGTCCTGAATCTTTGCTTTCTTGGAGAAAATAGCCTTAATAATCTCTAATTTCTCCTCCGGTGTGTAACTTGCACGTTCCTTCATAAACAAAAAACTACCTTGTGTGGTAAGCTCAGTGTACACATTTCAACTTAGCTTGACAAGTATATTTTTGCAAAATCAGCATTTTTTACATATTTTCTACCGCAATGATAGAAAAAAACAAACACTGAACTACAAGCGCATACCCAAACGGATAACAAAACGCAATCAAAATTCATTACTTAACATTATCAGCTGAATTCCGAAAACACACTTAAATCAAGCCAAAGCCACCTCTTTTCTGCAAATGGCTCAATACGCTACATGGCGAGTAATTTGCCCGGTGCGCAGATAAATAATGTGACGGCAGATATCGACATTGAGATCGGCTATGCGCTCCAATTCACGGGAAATGCTGATACACTCTATATAGTAACCGGAGTACTCGGGCATACTACGTGCGGCATATCGAGCTGCCAGACTATTATCACGGCGCATGGTATCCACAGCCTCATCCCTTTCAATCACCTTACAGGCTAGCCCCGGGTCTGAACGGCTCAGCACCATCATGGTATCTCGCAGCATACCCAACACTACTTCCGCCATAGGCCCAAAGTCCACGGGTTACGGTGGTGCGACCTCCCCGAGATTGTGTAATTTGATAACACGCTCTGCAATGTGGACACCGAAATCAGCCATACGCTCCAGAGCAACATTGATTTTAAGCATAGCGATAACGGTACGCAAATCTGTGGCCACGGGCTGATAGAGCGCCAGAATTTTCAGGCACTCCTCCTCTAATACGGGCCACATTGTTGCACACGCCGGGGTTCTTCTGACCGCCAATACCCACCGGCCACTTCACCGAGGAGCCCTGCCCCACCTGAGATTTCCAGTTTGCGGAAATCTTGGAGAGATAGTCATATCATCTGCCTGGCACAAGGTGCCGGCGGCCAGCATAGCAATGAATAATTTTTTCAACATATTATCGTTCTTTTGGTTAATGGTTACTACTTATCAGAAATTCACACGCACAGCGGTCGTGAGGTTCCAGCCGGTAAATCCCTTTTCGCCATCGGCATTGGTGCCGCGGGAGTTCAGGTACTCAGCACCGAACATGAGCTTCATGGCGTGCGGGTCACTCGGGCACACATAGTAGTTTGCACCAAGATAGAACCCCTGCACCAAATCGCTGCCGGACTTGTAGGTGGAGTTGGTCGTGGAATATCGGCTGTCGTGTGCAATGGCGTTGCTGCCACTTGCTATCTGGTAGCGGAATACGCCCTCCCAGCGCTCACTGAATCGGTAAGAGGGCATCAGCACCAGACCGAAGGCATTTTCGGCACCATCCTCATACACATCGAAGGCTGCGATTGCCTCTGCCATGAAGGAAAGGCGGTCCTGCTTTGCCTCCCAGGTAAGAGCCAGCACATCGCGTGCACCGCTCCCCTCGTAAGCATAGCTTGTATCGGCGGCCTCATCGCGAGTGGAGTGCATGTAATCAAGGTAAAGTCGGCTGTTCTTACCGGTGGCGTAATTCAAGCCGAGGCCGACAAGGAAACCGTTGTCCCCATCGAAGGAAGGCATGTACCAGATGTTGTCTTCATCTGCCCCGTTTGCCCACACACCGGCGGTCCAGCCAAGCTTGGCCTTACTGTCGGTGTTTTTGAAAGACAGGCCCCATGTTTTCTCAGCCTTCAGCTGGTTAACAAGCAGCGAGCGCTCGATGGTGATAATTTTCGCACTCGAAGTACGGTACTCACCCATGAAAGCAGGTTTGTGCTTACCCAAGGTAAAGGTGACCGGCTCGTATTTCCCCTGCAGGTAGAGTTCATCAAGCGCCCCCTCGTTGTCTGAGGAACACCAGTCGCCATCGCTGTACTTTCGGCGGCCATCCACACCGCCGATGTTGAAGTTGCCATACAGGGTATAGTTACCCAACACCTTTGCCTGAGCACCCAGTCGCAAGCGCCGCCACTCATTGTTGTAACGGTTCGCGCGTCCGTCAGCGGCTCCTTTCAGGCGGTCGTTGCCACCGGCAGGGTCAATCAGACCGGCCTGGTACTGGGCGCGCATTTTGAGAGTGAACTCCTGTATCCACGGATTTTCTGCGTGGTCACGCTTCGCATCAAAGAATCGAAGCCGGTTTTTCATGGCATCGCAGAAATCGTAGTTATCTGCGGCCTGAGTTGCAGAAGCGGCTCCAATAACAAGAGCCATCATCGTGAGCGTGTGTTTGTTCATATGTCTTTTATTGTTGTTTCAGGTCGGCGACTCTCAGTCCTGCCGACACCTATAGTAGAGCACTTTTCCTCAGCATTTTCAAGGAAAGCACAGTGATGAAAACGACACACTGCCCGTGACAAAAATGACACATACGTTGGTACAATTAAGAAAAGAGCAATTTGTAGAAGTACTAGTTACGAGTTACAAAGGACTAGGTGTAAAGTTCCGCGACTTACGCCGCAAGGGTTGCCGAGCTTTGCCTCGGCTGCTGCCCGCGCTTTAAGGCGCGTGCGTGAACGGTAGCTTAAGCTACGCATATCCGCGGGTGAAAGCCCGCCTGTTTTATCACTTAGTCCT
>JAZSEM010000024.1:0-64975 GCA_045531695.1 Akkermansia sp. | reverse complement strand
TACAGATGTCGCCACGCTGGCCTTCGACACCAAGCGCAAGGCTATCACCCTGACCGTGACAGATGCCGAAGCATGGAATGAATATGCCAAGAGCGTGCGCAACGGCTCATGGACTGCCACACCGAGCGAGGATGATGAGCTCGGTGAGAGCGCCGGTGCTCAGGTGTTGGTCGCCCCCGCCACTGTCGACCCTCTGCTGGGCAAGGTGGCCGATACTCTGGTACAGAGCACTTGGGGCACGGCCGGGGCATCCCGCGCCTTTGGTGATACCATTGCGGCTCGTGGTACTCACGCCACCGCGCTGGCTGATGGTAAGGCTGCCGCTTGGATTTCCGCCATGGGTGGCAGCAGCCGTATTTCCGCCGATGGCGCTCACGCCGGGGCTGATTACACGCTCACGGGTGCAGCCTTCGGTATGGAGGCTCGCCTGGGCGAGAAGTCCACCGTTGGTCTGGCCATCGGTAACAGCTGGGGCAAGGTGAGCACTTTCTCCGCCTTCCCGGTTGATGCTGACTCCACCCATCAGGGTATCTACGGTAAACACCTGCTTGGCAGCAGCACCGCACTGAGCTGGATGGCCGCCCACACCCGCACTGAGAGCGATGCCAATCTGGCCGGCATGGCCTGCGACTGGACTCAGGATGCCCTGCAGTTGGATGCCCGCGTGGATAAGCTCTTTGCCCTGAGCGATCGCACCACCGTGAGCGCCTTCGTGGGCATGCAGTACCTCGCCACCGATAAGGGCGAGTGCAACGGCCTGAGCACCGGCTCCCTGCAGAACCTGCGCGGTGAAATCGGTGTGAGCGCCGCTCACAAGGCCACCGACAAGGCCTACATCTACGGCGAACTGAGCTTCATCGGCGACATGGTGCGCCACAACCCGACCGCCACCGTGGGCGACTACCGCAGCCGTGGTGCCAACCCCGGTCGCGCCGGTCTGAACCTGAGCGTAGGTGCGAGCTATCAGCTCAACGACAGCTGGAGCCTGAACGGCAGCTACAGCCTGGAGCTTATGCAGAACCAAACCTCGCACAGTGCGAACGTGGGTGCTACCTACAGCTTCTGATCAAAGACAACCCTCATTATTCCACTAGCTCGGGAGCGGTTCAGCCTGCTTGCCGAGCTAGTGGAAACGGCGTAGATTGGGTGGTATGACACACCCCCAAATGCGTCTGTTCTGTACATGATAGAATGAATATGCTAGAGTCATGCCATATTCCCCGGGGAATATAATGTGACGATAATACCGTAGCGATGAAACAGTATATATACGCAGATGGAATGGTGAATGTATGTTTGGCCGGTGGGATGGTTCGTATGGATTTGTTTCACTACAACGGAGCTCCTGCCGAGGGGCAACAGGAGCTGCCGAAGGATATAGACCAGCAATTAGTTATGCCACCGGCTGCTTTTATGCGCGCTTTTGAATCCATGCAGCGTTTTGTGGGTGAGCTTGAAAGGAATGGACTGGTGCAGCGAGGGGGAATGGCCCACATGCAGGAACCGTCGCAAGGCAATCAGTCGGCGTCTCCCAATTTTGAATAATTTTTTATGGAAATGTCTGAATCTGAGAAGACGGCACGCGCTTGTCTGGAAGAAATCTGGAAACTGGTGCCCGATGCCGGTAATCCGGATGCTCTGATGGGGGAGGAGCCTGTCGGCTCTCCGGAGCGAGTGCAGGAAGTGCTGGGCTCACTGCATCTTAAGCCCGTGTGGCGGGAGGATGCTACGGTGGATGAATTGGCGACGCACTTCGGTTCGCCGGTTCTGCTGCTGCTGGAAAATGGTAACTGGGTTATCTTTTTGGGGTGTAGGCGTGCAGCAGAGGGTGAAGAAGAGCGTTATGCTGTATATGACCCGCTCAGCCGTGAAAGTGGCAAGGTAATGTACCTGAAGAAAGCCGCTGTGGAAAAGGCCTGGTCCGGTAAGTCTGTATTTATGCAGAACCTTGCCAATCAGCACTATGCGGCAGATGGTCGGCATACTTTGTTGTATTGCCTCGTGAGCATTTGCCGACATCATAATCTTGATGTCGATGTGCGCCGACTGCTGCATGAGTACGCTGTAGAGGAGGAGCCGAGCCTCAACCTTCTGCGAAAGATGGCAGATGACTTGGGCCTTACCACCCGTCGTGGTAAGTTAAAGTGGGCTGCTCTCGAGGAAAGGGAGCACATATACCCGGCTATTGCAATAAAAAAGGATGGTACCGGCGCGGTAATCTGCGGTATGCGCGAGGCTGCCGCTGCTCCCGGACAGCCTGAGCCGGAGGAGCCTGTTGAGCTCATTGGGGTGTGGGATCCTGTGCCGCCTGCTCAGGGGCGAGCACCCGAAATGCAGTGGCTTAAACGGGAGGAATATGAGGCGATGTTCACCGGCGAGTTTGTGTTGTGCAAACGTGTCTTTTCGCTGTTGGATGAGGAGCGCCCCTTCGGTTTACTCTGGTTTATTCCTGAGTTTGTAAGGCAGAAAAAACTCCTGATGGAAGTCGCTACAGCAGTGCTGGCCATCAGTGCTATCGGCCTGGTCACACCTCTGTTTTTTCAGATTGTGGTAGATAAGGTTCTGGTGCACCAGAGCTATACAACCCTGACGGTGTTGGGCGTGGCTGTCTGTGTGGCTCTGCTCTTCAATGCCATTCTGGAGTTCCTGCAAAATTACCTGCTGATATATGCAACGAATAGAATTGATATTCGACTGGCTACCAAAACATTCCGCAAATTGTTGAATCTGCCGGTGGATTTCTACGAGCGAATTTCGAGCGGCGTGCTGATTAAGCACATGCAGCAGACCGAGAAGATTCGCCAATTCCTGTCGGGCAGCCTCTTTTTTACCTTGCTGGAACTGATATCTCTGCTGGTATTCCTGCCGGTGCTATTCTGGTACAGCGGTAAGCTCACTGCTGTGGTGCTGCTCTTTACCTTCCTGATGGCTCTGGTGATTGCCACGCTTATTAAGCCCTTCCAGCGCAGGCTGGAGGAACTCTATCAGGCTGAGGGGCGCCGTCAGGGTATGCTGGTTGAGACGATTCACGGTGTGCGCACGGTAAAATCGCTGGCTCTTGAGCCGGTTCTGCAGCGCAAATGGAATGATACGGCAGCATTCGCCATATCCCGCTACTTTAACGTGGCGAAAATCTCCATGACGGCGCGTACACTCAGTCACTGGCTGGAGCGACTGATGGGGGTGTGCATTATCTGGGTGGGAGCCATGGCGGTGTTTGACGGCCAGATTTCTGTAGGTGCCCTTATTGCCTTCAACATGCTGGCGGGGCGTGTAACCGGTCCGCTGGTTCGCATTGTGGGGCTGGTTCATGAGTACCAGCAGACGTCGCTTTCCGTTCGCATGCTCGGTGTGGTCATGAATGCCCGCGATGAGCAGGTTGGCGGCGGTATTCGCCAGCCGTTGCGCGGTGAGATTTCGTTTGAGAATATACGATTCCAATACCTGCCCGATGCTCCTCCCGCCATTCGTGATTTTACCTATCGCATACAACCCGGTACGACCGTTGGTCTGGTGGGGCGCAGTGGTTCCGGCAAGACGACGGTGACTAAGCTCATGCAGGGGCTTTACCCCTTGCAGCAGGGTGTGATTAAGTACGATGGAATTGACCTGCGCGAGATTGACCGTGCGCACCTGCGCTCGCATATCGGCGTTGTGCTTCAGGATAATTACTTCTTCCATGGCACCATTCGCGAGAACCTGACACTCACCAAGAAGGATGCCACCATGGAGGAGGTTATCTACGCGGCGCGAGTGGCCGGGGCTGAGGAGTTTATTCAGAGCCTGCCTAGGGGCTATGATTCCATGCTCGAGGAGAACGCCAGCAACTTGTCGGGCGGTCAGCGTCAGCGCTTGGCTATAGCTCGCGCGCTGTTGCCCAATCCGCGTATTCTCATTTTTGATGAGGCTACCAGTGCGCTCGACCCGGAGAGTGAGACACTCATTCGTAAAAATCTCAAACAGATTGCCCGCAATCGTACCGTGTTCATTATCTCGCACCGACTTTCTATTCTGTGCCGTGCAGATGACATTGTGGTGCTGGAAAAGGGGGCTATCCTTGAGCATGGTACACACCGGCAATTAGTGGCTGCCAATGGTTTGTACGCAGATTTCTGGCGGCAGCAGATGGGAACTGAAGAAGATTGATATAAAGCCATGAGCCGTAAAAAGAAAAAGCTGAAGGAGCTGACAGATGCTGATATAGCAGCCTGTGAGCCGGAGTCTATATGGCTGGAGACCCGTAAGTGCCCGGTACCTGCACACAGTGTGCTGTGGGTTATCGTGCTGCTGTTGGTATGTGCCGTGGTGTGGGCCAGTCTGGCAAAGGTGGATAAGGTTGTTGCTGCCGAAGGAAAACTGGTGACGACTCGCCCCAATATAACCATGAAACCCCTTGACCGCGCAGTCATCAAACGAGTTCCGGTCAGGGTAGGACAGGTGGTGGAAAAAGACCAGATTCTCATTGAATTGGATTCCACGGTGAATATCGCCGAATTGAACTCTCTCCGTGAGCAACTTGCTCATCACCTGTGCCGAGCTGCCCGACTGCGGGCGGAACAGAGCGGGGCGGCTGAGTTGACCCTGCCGACGGAGCTCGTGGATTCCGAGGCCGGTAAGCTTCAGCTTGCCCATTTCCGCTCCCGCAGGGATTATTTCGATAAGCGCTGTGCTTATCTTAAGGCCAGTGTGGAGCGTTATGCCGCCACATCTCAAACTGTGTTGAAATCGTTGGCTAAGTACGATGAAATGATGGTTCCTCTGCGTCGTATTGAGGAGACTTACATTAATCTGGCAGAACGAGGTGTAGCCCCGCGAATCGAGATGATGCAGACTACTATTCAGCGCATGGGCAACGAGATTGAGGTGGAAAATCAGCGAACTCGTTTGGTGGAAGATGAGCAGATGTGCAAAACGGCCGATGCTGAGTTGGCAACCTTTATTGCAGAATGGCATCAGCAGATAGATGAGCAACTTGCTGATGATGAGTTGCAGATAAGTGCCCTGCGTGAGAAAATTCGCCAGACTGAGTATCTTGCGTCAACCGAGAGCATGCGAGCTCCTTGTCGCGCCGTAGTGCATGAAATAGCTCCTTATCAGGAGGGGTCGGCCGTGCGCGAGGCAGAGGCCTTCATTACGCTGATTCCTCTTGATGAACCGCTTGAGGCTGAAGTCGATATCCTGCCGAAGGATGTTGGATTGCTGCGCAAGGGAGATGTCGCTCGTTTGAAGCTCGATGCTTTCCCCTTCCAGCAATACGGAACGCTGGAAGGCTCGATTTCCTTCATTTCGGCAGACACTTACGAGTCCTCCTCCAATTTGGATCAGGAAGAAGGGGCATCGGTTGCTGCAACCGGCGGAAAACGCCCGCAGTTCCGCGCTCGAATGACGGTGTGCGGCAATTTGGAGGGGGTGCCCGCTGAACTTTGGCAGAGTGCCGGCATGCGCCTGCGTGCTGAAATAAAAGTGGGTGAGCGAACCGTGATTTCGTACCTCATGCATCCCTTCCTCAAGGCGATGGATGAGTCCATACGCGAGCCCTGATTATTACACATAACCTGCATTACGGCCATACTTTGGTATTGAAAGTGTGGCCGTTGCCGTTTATAATGCGCGCATGAGCAGCTTTGATATTATTGAGAGCAAGATGCTGGGAGTGGGCCTTTCCGGTGCCGCCATCAGTGCCTTCCGCCACAGTGTGCAGGTGTTGGAAAGCAAGCAGAGCATGCTGATACCCGAAGGGGATATTCAGCCGGCTGAGGGTGTGGCCGATTGGGAGGAGTTGGTTGCAGCCACTCCTGCGGCCGATGCCGAATTGCTTGCTCAGGCTGTGCTGATTAAGCTTAATGGTGGTTTGGGCACAAGTATGGGCTTGCAGAAGGCCAAGAGCCTGCTCGAAATTAAGCCCGGCGTAACATTCCTCGACCTCATTGTACGCCAGGTGCAGAGCCTGCGTGCCGTTGCGGGTTACCCGGTTAACCTGTTGCTCATGAACTCGTTCTCCACTGCCGAGGGCACCATGGCTCACCTGTCTCGCTACGAGGATGGGGGCTTTGCCGACCCCGACAAGGTGCAGATGCTGCAGAACCGCGTGCCCAAGCTCAGAACTGATACGCTGGAGCCTGTGAGCTACCCCGCCAATCCCGAGCTGGAGTGGTGCCCGCCCGGTCATGGCGATATTTACCCCGCATTGGTGGGCAGCGGTTGGCTCGATAAACTGCTCGCTGCCGGGGTGAAATATGCCTTCGTATCGAACTCCGATAACCTTGGTGCGCAGATGGATACGCGTTTCCTGCGCTGGTTCGCCGAGAGTGGCGCTCCCTTTGTGATGGAGGTAACCCGCCGCACCGAGGCCGACAAGAAGGGTGGTCATCTGGCTACCCGTGCTGCTGACGGTCAGCCGATTCTGCGCGAAATTGCCCAGTGCCTCGATACTGACCTGCCTGAATTCCAGAACATTGACAAGCACCGATATTTCAATACCAATAACCTCTGGATTCGTCTGGATGCCCTGCGTGACTCCCTGACTGCCAATGGTGGTGTGCTGCCTCTGCCGGTCATCTGCAATATCAAGACCGTTGACCCGCGAGATGGCGAATCGACCAAGGTCTACCAGCTCGAGACCGCCATGGGTGCTGCCATTCAGTGTTTCCCGGGCGCTCGTGCGGTGAATGTGCCGCGCAGCCGATTCTTCCCGGTGAAGACCAGTGGTGATTTGCTGCTGCTGCGTTCCGATGCTGTGCAAATCAACGAGGCCGGGCTTATGTCGCTGGCTCCCGAGTGTGCCGGTGTGGCTCCCATTGTGCAGCTTGACAGCAAGCTTTACAAACTGGTAGATTCGCTGGATTCCCTCGGCGTACCCAGCCTGAAGAATGTGAAGAAACTCGTGGTGAGCAAAGTCCATACCTTTGCTCCCGGTGAAGCGCTCTCCGGCGAGGTTACCATTTAACTTTCATGCCGGTATCTCCTCAAAAACGCAATGAACTCCTCGAGCGCATGAAAGCGCTCGGGGTGCTTGAGCGTGATTTGGAGGAGACCTTCGTGCGTGGTAGCGGTAAGGGTGGCCAGAAAACGAACAAAACGAACAATTGCGTATGTCTGGTTCATCGTCCTACCGGACTCGTTATCAAATGTCACCGCGAACGCGAGCGCGAGATTAACCGCTTTCTTGCCCGCCGCGCCCTCTGCGATGAACTTGACCACCGCGTGAATGGTGCCCCCAGCCCCAAGCAGATGGAGGCTATTCGTGCTCGTAAGCGCGGCAGCTTGCTGAAGAACATCAGTATTGTACAGAGGAAAAACGTATGAAGAAGCGATTCGTTGTCTGGGGAACAGGCGGACTGTTCTACTTGCTGTTGCTGATTTTAGCCGGGAACAGTATGTTGCTGGCTTTGTTTAGCGGGGCGGATGACTATTGGTGGCAGATGTGGTGCTACGTATTTGCTGCGATTGCCGGGCTGTTGATTCCGTGGCTTATCAGCCTGCGGACAAAATGGAGTGCCCGCCTGTGTGCTGTGCTGAGTTTGTTGGCCTCTGTGGCTCTGTTAGTTGTGTGCTTCGGCGTGTTCCGTTACCCACTATACGGGCCGCTGTTTGATGATTGGCCGTCAGTCATCTTTGGCAATCTGTTCATGTGGGGGGCAGCTATTGCGTTTCTGTTGATTAGCGTATTTTGCTGCTTTCGTCGGAACTTGCGTGAGGCAACCTCAGGTGAGTTGTATTGGCTACGCAGGGTCGGGTGCATGTTCCTGTCGCTGGTGGTGGGCTTTGCGCTCATGGCCTTGTTGTATATCGGGGCTTTGGCAGTGGCTATATATGAGGAAAACTCACTGTTCAAAATCACATTGGCCTATATCTGCGTGATTTCATCATTTACCTTGTATATCTGGCCGGTTGCCGAGCTGTTGCCTCGCGGGGTATGGCGGCGGGTATGTTTTCGCATTTTGCTGTATGGGGTAACGCCCGGTCTGCTTGCATCTGCTCCTTCTTATTTCATTGGGTTCCCGACACTGGGATTTCATGGTGAAGAGTATTTCCCTCTGCGCATAGCGGTTTCCCTTGCTCTGCTGTGCGGTACCGCCGGCATTGTGAGGTTTATTCTGCGCCGTATCAAAGAGAGCTGAATGCGCACTCCGCAAGGGGTGAATCTGTATCAGTATTTTCTTTTTTATTGCCTAACCGAGCGGGTTATGCTAGACTGGCAGAGTTATGCTGTTGCAACGATTGACAGGTGTGCTCATGCCGTTGTTTTCCCTGCGACGAGAGGGGGACTGCGGTATCGGCGATATGATGGCGCTGGAGGAGTGGATTCGTTGGGCCGGCGCTCACGGTGTGGGCTTTCTGCAGCTCTTGCCTGTCAATGCATTGGGGGAAGATGATGCGCCCTCTCCCTATTCCGCTATCAGCTCGGTTGCACTGGAGCCGCTCTATCTCAGTCCGGAGCGTGTGCCGGGTATGGAATCGCCGCTGCCGCCCTATCGGGATGACCTCCCCCCGCAGCAGTTGCCCGGTGGCCCGGATTATGTGGACTACGCCCGCGTGCGCACCTATAAGCGCTACTATTTTAACCGCGCCTTCAATCGTTTTGAACAGGGGGCGGAGTTTGCCACCCTTCGCGGGGAGTTTGAACAGTGGGTACAGGAGCAGGGGAGCTGGTTGGATGATTTCGCCATTTTCAGCGTGCTGAGCCTGACTTACGGCAGTACGGCTTGGTGGACTTGGCCGGTGCAGAACCCGGATGAAGCGCGTGCCCTTGTGAAGAACAGCGAGCAGGCTTGTCGCCAGAAACGCTACCGCCAATGGCTGCAGTGGCTCTGTGCTCGCGAGTGGGCGCAGGTGCGCCGTGTGGCTGATGAGTGTGGCGTGCTGCTGATGGGCGATGTGCCCATCGGTGTGTCTGTTGCCAGTGCCGATGTCTTCTTTGAACGCCATCTCTTTGACATGAGCTGGAGCGGTGGCGCACCCGCCGAAGGTAATTTTGCTGAAGACCCCTTTACCGCCAAGTGGGGGCAGAACTGGGGAATTCCCTTGTACCGTTGGGATGTGATGGAGCGCGATGGTTTTGCCTGGTGGAATCGCCGAGTGCGCAAGCTGGCCGAAATTTTCGGCATGTACCGCATTGACCATGTGCTGGGCTTTTACCGTATCTATGCTTTCCCGTGGATGCCCGATAGAAACCCGGAGTTCCTGCCGCTCAGTGCAGATGAAGCCGCTGCGCGCTGCGAGGGTCGCCGCCCCGGTTTCCGCCCGCGCCCGGATGATACGCCCGTGAACCGCCGCGCCAATCTCATGCAGGGAGATTACCTGCTGCGCCGCCTGCTGCAGGCTGCACCGGGGATGAAGGTAATAGGGGAAGACCTCGGCTGTGTGCCCGACTATGTGCGCCCCGACCTCTCCCGCCTGCGCATTGCCGGGTTCAAAATCCCGCACTGGGAGATTGACGAGCAGCACCATATCATTAAGGGAAATACCTACAACCCCTGTTCCTTTGCGACCTATGCCACGCATGATTTCCCGCCCATCTGCAATGATTGGAATGACTGGTATGCCCATGTGCAGGCCGGAAAGGCCGCAGCTATCGATTCAACTCTCGCGCCCGATAAACGTCGTGAGCTGTTGCGCGTGGGGCGTGACTGTGCCCGTGTGCTTGCCTGGCTGGGGGACTATGCGGGGCTCACGGCAGAGCAGAGCATTGTGCCTTGGGGGCAGGGCGTGAAGGATGCCCTTTTCCGTGCGCTGTTTGCCTGCCGTTCCGCCTATGCTGCACTCATGTGGACAGAGCTTTTCGATGTGCCTGTGCGCCTGAACACCCCCGGTACAGAGGGTGGCACCAACTGGCGCCCTCGCATGCCCTTTACTGCCACTCAGGCAACTGACATGCCGCAGAGTGCGTGGATTGCGGCTCTATCCGCCGACCCTCAGATTAATCGATAGAGAAAACTCCGGAACGATAACCTATGGCAGCGTACTCTTTGTGCTTGCCAAAAGGGGAGTTGGGGTGTATCCTTGTGAGCACAACAACACTTTAAATATCATGCAGCTCAATACTGAAGTTCTCGAGAAAAAGGGTCTGAAGCTCAATCCCGCACCCGCACCCGTTGGTTCCTATGTACAGTGCATTCGCACGGGCAATTATCTTCACCTTTCCGGCGGTATTTCCGTGAATGGCGATGTTGCCGTTTATGGCAAGCTGGGTGCCGATGTGAGCATTGAGGACGGCCAGAAGGCCGCTCAGGCTGCTATCCTCAACCGTTTGGCCGTGATTCAGGCTGAGCTCGGTGGTTTTGAGAAGATGACCAAGATTGTGGCTGTCAATGGCTTTGTGAACTGCACTCCCGACTTTACCGATCAGGCCAAGGTACTCAACGGGGCCTCCGACCTGCTGGTGGAGCTCTTCGGGCCTGAGGCTGCTCACTCCCGCTCCGCTGTGGGCGTGGTAAGCCTGCCCCTGGGCGTGGCAGTCGAAATCAACATGATTGTTGAAATCGCCTGATTCGTTCAGCTGTCATAGGGAGAGTGGTTTATGGCTACTATCATATTGGGCGTGTGTGGTTCGATTGCTGCGTACAAGGCGGCAGATGTGGCCTCTCGTCTGGTGAAACTCGGGCACGAGGTACACTGCGTATGTACCCCGACAGCACTGCGCTTTGTGACTCCGCTCACGCTCATGACCCTCTCCCGCAATCCGGTTATTTCTTCATTTGAAGATGAGACCGGTTCCTGGGTGCCGGTGCATATTGATTTGGCTCAGCGCGCTGACCTGCTGGCCATTGTGCCGGCCAGTGCCAATACCATGGCCTGCATGGCCCAAGGGCTTGCGCCGAATGCCCTCACCAGCCTGTACCTGGCTAACCGTGCCCCGGTGCTGATATTCCCGGCCATGAACGGCAACATGTGGAACCATCCCGCCACGCAGCAGAATGCTTCCATTCTCCTCGGGCGCGAAGGCCACCGCATTATCGGCCCCGATGATGCCGGTATGCTGGCCTGCGGAGCTGAGGGGCAGGGACGACTGGTGCCGGTGGAGCGCATTGTCGACGAGATTGTCTCGGCATTGTAAATTTCAGCTACAGTTTATCAATCAAAAGGGCGCCGGAGCACATGCTCCGACGCCCTGCGTTTACATACACGTTACAGCACAGAACTTTTATCAGAAGGAGAATACACCCTGTACACCCATGAGCACGGCATCGCTGCAGTCAGCGTCGTATGCCGGGTTGGCGATGTACTGGATGTGGGGTACAACCTTGAAGTAGTCGTTTACCTGCAAGCTGTACATGGCCTCGGCCACAAACTCACGGTTGTTGTCGGCGGGGGCGCTGGGTTTGAATACCCCGAGTGCCACACCCAGGAAGTCGTCCTCGCGGGAGGGAACGAGCTTGATATTAGCACCACAGGAGAAATCGAAGGCATTTCCGAGTTCCTGACGTGCACCCCAACCGGTACGGGCATACACGGTAAGCTCGTCATTCACCTCGTATTCGATACTGGCGGCAAGGCCAAAGTTGTTGCAGTGACCGTCTACCTCTTCAACATGGCGGAAGAAGGGATTGAAGCGAATGGTAGCAGCGCCGTCGAGAATGGTACGGCCATATTCACCCACCAACAGATAGCCGGTGCCACTGTCAAGGGGATTATCGCCATAGGTCGTGACTTCGCGGGTGAAACTCACCATGGCATAGCTGCTGCTGTCGAGTTCATGCTGTACCATTGCTCCCAGATTGGCGTCCGGCAGGCAGAGTACCGTGGAGTTGACAAAGCCGGAGTTGACAAATGAGGAGAATGAATCATTGGCAATGCCAACGCAGTCAAAATAATTGGTCAGGTTCATCAGACCTGCGGTAATTGCTGTACGTTTACCGTTCAGGTAATGCATGAGGGAAAGCTCGGGAATCACAGCATCGTGCCCGCCATATACATCGGTATGAGCATAGTTCGTACCGTATACGGCATCTGTCACCATATAATCTGTCTGGGCAGAGTCGCGATCCAAGCCCCAGGAACCGGAGAGCTCAAAACGCAGCCATGTGCCACCGTTCACATTGTCCTCAATGATGCGCTGGTTGAGGAAGGCATGCAGGAGCGCCAGATTGGCGTTGCTGTGCATATCAGGGGCTGTATTGTGACCATGCCAATAGCCATAAGCCATATCAACATACCACTGAGTGCCGTACTTCTCATTGGCAGCCACCTTGTAGGCAGGGTCGCCTTCTTCGGGAGCGTACATGTTGATGCCGTCAAGGATATCACCGGCGGCGGGTGCTTCCTGAGCGAATGCGGGGGTGGTCATAAGACCGGCCAGCGCAAGGGTGAGGATGTGTTTGTGTTTCATGTATTGTATGGTGTGTTTTTATTTTTTGGAAATATTACTGTTGTCTTTGTTTTGCTGATGTTGATGATGACAGCCACAACATCCGCAGCCACAGCCCCCGCCATTACCGCAGGAGCCGCAACCTCCTTTGTTCCTGAACAGACTGCGTATGATAAGAAGAGCGACAGCTGCCAGTATGAGTATGATAATGATATCAGCCATGGTCGTTAGCGATGGTTTTACAGGGTGTCATCAATCGCGTGCGGATTGGGACGCAATGCCATATAGAGGATTCCGATGCTGAGCAGGCAAGCCATTACCTGAGCCGTGCCGAACGTTCCCTCGGTGAACCACATGCCGAGCTGGTAGACCAGGAAGGCCACGATGTAGGCCCAAGCGGTCATGAATCCGATGGCGAACCAGGTCCAGCGGGCGCTGTTCATTTCGCGTCGAATGGCACCGCAGGCGGCAAAGCAGGGGGCACAGAGGATGTTGTAGAGCATGAAAGAGAGCGCGCTCAGTGTGGTGAAAGCACCGGCGGCCTTCACATTGCCGGCCACGCCGCTGGTCTCGTCATCTTCCTCCACTTCGGGGAAGAGGAAGGCTACGATGGCATTCAGGTGATCCAGCCAGCTCTTGTCAGTGGCAACCTCTTCTTCGGAGGATGTGGCTTCTTCTGCTGCCGGCTCCTCTTCGGCGTCAACGGGCAGGGTCGTGCGTACCTCGCTGTCGCACTGCCACACGGCGAGGGTGAGGGCGGTGAGGGCATTCACCTTGCAGAGGTCACAGCTGCGGGGCAGTTCTTCCTCGGCGGCAGCTTCTTCTGCAGGAGTTTCCTCCGTGCTCTCAGGGGCGGGGGCTTCTGCTGCGGGGTAGAGCACGCCGAAGGTACCCACCACGTTTTCCTTGGCAATCAGGCCGGTTACAGTGGCTACGGCGGGTTTCCAGTCACCCCAGCCGAGGGGGGTGAAGAGAGGGGCAAAGGTATTGCCTGTATCGGCGAGCATGCTGTGGTTGATAGGCTCACCCTCCAGACCTTCCTGCTCAGGCAGGTAATTGAATGTCCAGTTGTAGTTGGAAAGGGTCCAGATGAGAGCCGAGGCCAGGAAAATCACGGTACCGGCTTTCTTCACGAAGGCCTTGCAGCGCTCCATGGCACGCAGGTTGATGTTGGCTCCGTGCGGCAGGTGGTAGGCGGGCAACTCCATGACGAAGGGGGTGTAGCTGCCGGCGAACATGTGGGTCTTGCGCAGCATGAGCCCACCCAGAATCACAGACCCGAAGCCCATGAAGTAGGCCACTGTCGCGATGGTGGCTGTCTGGCCGATCATGGCACCGATAAGCGCCAGAATGGGCAGCTTGGCGCCACATGGCACAAAGGTGGTGAGCATAACGGTCATGCGGCGATCCTTCTCATTCTCAATGGTGCGGGTAGCCATCACGCCGGGTACACCGCAACCCATACTGACCATGAGCGGAATGACGGACTTACCGGACAGGCCGATGGCGCGGAACAGTCGGTCGAGCATGAAAGCCACACGAGCCATGTAACCACAGTCCTCCAGCAGGGCCATCAGGAAGAAGAGTACTGCCATCTGCGGCAGGAAACCCAGCACGGCACCCACACCGGCTACGATGCCGTCTGTAATGATGCTCTGCAACTGCGGGCTGCAGTTCAGGGTGCTGCGACCCAGCATGGTAATACCGAAGGTAACCAGACTCATGACAATGAACCAGGTGACAAACTCGGTGCGGCTGCCGCGCCCTGTCATTTTCATGGGGTTACGGGCAAACTCGCGGGTTCGGCTGCCGTAGTCATTGGCCTTCTGCTGGCCGAGTTTCACGAAGCAGAGAACCAGCAGTACGGCATTGGCGACCAGTAGCAGCCACATGATTGCCGTGTGCAGTATGCCGGGCAGGTGGGGGCACACATATTCCAGCAGGAAGGGGGCTATCATGACGTACAGCCAGGCGCCGTTCATGCCGATGTCGTGCAGGCGGCGCAACATGGTGGGGAATACCAGTACCATGGCCAGTACGGCGCTGAACATGGTCAGCGCTTCCGCTCCGGCAGGAGTGTCGCCTATAAAACCGGCCAGCCAGCCGCCTACTACGGGCCCGAAGAGCACATCGTTGGCCCAACCGGTACCCCAGTCGCCCACGGTGTTGATGGAGAGGTAGTAAATGGCGTACATGACAGCCACGAAGATAATCGGGCCGAAAATGCGGTGGGTAAGGATGCGATCAGCCCTGCGGGTAAAGCTCTCCTTGGCGCTCTTGCGGGTGTAAATCTGAGGAACGAACTCACAGATGGCATCGTAACGACCGCCGGCAATGATGGAGGCTATGTCATCCCCCAGCTCGGCTTCGACCGCCATGCGAGCATCCTCGAGCGCGTGGCGCTCATTCTTGTCGAGCGGAGCCAGCAGTTCGCTGTCGCCCTCCAGCATCTTGACCGCTTCAAAACGCGTGACTTTATGTTTTGCTGTAATTGCCGCCACGGCATTCTCTACGGCGGGAACATAGCTCAGGGGCTTGCCGGGAGCAGGGGGCTCGGCAAGCATCATCTGCAGTAACTCGGCCATACCTACGTGGGTAATGGCACTGACCTTCACCACCGGGCACCCCAGACGGGCACTCAGTGCTTCGGCATCGATGCTTTCACCGCGCTCTTCCACCAAATCAATCATGTTGAGCGCTACTACCATGGGCAGCCCGGTTTCCAGCAACTGGCTGGTGAGGTAAAGGTTGCGCTCCAGATTGGTGGCATCCACTACGTTGACTATCATGTCCGGCTTCTCACCCAGCAGGTAGTTGCGGCTTACCACCTCCTCGGGCGAGAAGGGGGAAAGAGAATAGGTGCCCGGGAGGTCCTGAATCTCCACCTCCTCGTGTTCCTTCAGTTCGCCGCCCTTGCGGTCTACAGTCACACCGGGCCAGTTGCCCACGTACTGATTTGCGCCGGTCAGATCGTTGAACAGGGATGTCTTACCGCTGTTCGGGTTGCCGGCGAGTGCTATTCTTTTCTTCATGTCGTGTTTGGGGAGACTAACTCTTGGGTGAAAATTATCGCACTATAATACAGGCTGCCTCCTTCTTGCGTAGAGAGAGCTCGTAGCCGCGCACGGTCACTTCAATCGGGTCACCCAGTGGCGCCACTTTGTTTATCATGACCTCGGCTCCTTTCGTGAGCCCCATATCCAATATGCGCTGGCGCAGCGGCCCTTCGCCCGCTACCTTCAGCACCGTTACCCGTTCGCCGATCTGTGCCCGCTTCAGGGTTTTTTCCGTTGCAGATGTGTTCATATAGTTAGGAGAAACTAATTTTGTGCGAGGTGAGTTTAGTTGAAACTAACTTGCAAGTCAAGTCTTTTTTTGCAATTTGACGGGAAAAAGTTACATAACAGCTGATAGACTGAAGAGTAGGTGGGCTCTATATAAAAAGTCAGGGGTAAGCGAACCTGAGTTCGCTTACCCCCGGATAGAACTATGTCCTTGCGTTTACTTTCTGCGACGACGAGCAGCCAGAGCAGCCAGAGCAATAAGGCTGAGGGTTGCGGTGGCGGGCTCGGGAACAACGAAGTAGAGCATGTGGTGGCTTACATTGTCCATGTAGATACCCATGTCGCGCAGAGCGTCGTTTACGAACTCGGAGGATACCCAGTCCTTTGTAATGTCAGTACCATACATGCTGAGCATGAGTCGGTCTTCATCGGCAATATCGAAGAAGCCGTCGGCGTTCTCGAAGAGGAAACGACCGACATTTTCTTCGCCGCCAATCTGGATGGCAATGAATTCAGCCCCTGCATCATAAGCCTGAGAAATCAAATTATCCATGAGCTGGATGCTGATGCCATTACCATCGACATTGACGCCCTGGAACTGGTCGACCTTGACATGGTAGAAATCAATCTGTTTGCCCTTGTACTCGCCCTGAGTTGCCACACCAACGTTGTAGAGCTTGCGATCGTTGTCGAAACTCATTTCCACCATTGTATCCACACTGGTTGTGACTGTAGCAAGTGCTGCAAGCGGCAGATCCTTCTCAGCGGTGTCGTACTCTGTGGCCTTGTCGTCGGCTTCCATATAGAAGTTGTAGTAGTCACCGGACTTGAAGTCGAGCGTTTCAACCGCTATACCCGAGCCACTGTTGAGGGTGGTACCGGTGCCGTAGACAATGGAGTCCACTTTGACAAGTACCTCATCTTCCATATTGACCGAGCAATCCCCCTCCAGCTCCACGAGCGTATTGTGCAGGTGGGTCTGGTGAATCATGCCCTTTGTGGCATTGACCCCGTTTACATCGTGCACGGTGATGTGAACATCATTAGCCTCGGACTGACCTGCAACGTTGCAGGTGTAGAGGTCATAGTCGGAACCACCGATGGAAGCAGTGTAATTGCTATTGTTGACAGTGGTGTGGATGTTAGTCATCGTACCGTAGTTCCCCTCCTGCTCGGGCACGACACCGTCTACGGTGCGGGCTTCCACGCTTATCAGAACCTTTTCATAGTCATAGTCTATGTGATCCTGACGCAGGGTGCCGGTGTTGTCGACAGAGCCGTAGGTGTCGGTGAGGGAGGTTTTCTCCGCACCGCCGAGCAACAGCGCGCCGCCAATGCCACCCACACTGAGGTGGTTGACGTACTGGTTGCCGTCCTTCACCAGCTGCATAGCTGCTTCCTCGCCTTCCACGACAGCGTTCATGGTGTTGGCCGTGTCGTGGTTGTCGAGAATCTGGAGCACTGTATGGTCGGTAACCATCAGACGACCGGTCATCTGGTTGTGGTTTGTCAGAGCAACATAACCCATGTAATCAGCCTTGCCAAGTTCCTCGGCGGTTGCTCCGGGGCTCATCTGGTCGTTGCTGAAGAGCAGGTCGAGGTTGTTACCGCTCATCTTACCCAGCAGCTGCATGATGCGGCTCTGGTTGAAGTGCTGTGAGTGGGTCAGGTGGTCACCGTATTCGTTACCGAAGTTGGCGTCATCCTGTGCAGAGGTGATGTAGGGATCGGGAGTGAATATGTGCGTATTGAAGGTGACGGCTGAACCACTCTCAATTTCCACCTGTTTGGCAGTGTACCAGTTCTCGTGAGCGGTGAGAGTTGCACCATCCTGCAGCTGTACCCAGGCAGCGGCAAACTTCTTGCCACCGGACTCAATCTTGGTACCGGCACCGATGTTGGCCCAGGCATCCACCTTGTTACCGGTCAGGGAAGCGGCGGATTCCGCATTGTCCATGGACAGAATACCATTGTTACCGACGGTAAGTGAGTATACGGTGTTGGGGTTGTTGACCTCACCCACCATAATACGCTGGTCAGCACCCTGCATGGTATTGGTATCGAGGGCACCAGCCTGCATGTCGCTCACCTGCAGAATATGATCTACAATGAATGTACCGGCGTTCACATCGAGAGTGTTAATCCATGCGTTGTAGACACTCTGTGTGGTGTTACCTTCCTTCTGCACGCTCAGCTCACCCATGGTGCCATTGCCGTAGTGGTGGTTTTCCTGGCCGACGGCGGGAGCCTTTTCGTCATTGAACCCGTAGTCTGTCGTCTGCTGGAAGCTGCCGTAACCCAGTACACCATCGTAGTCACCATCCTTAGTGCCGGTGAGTACCAGAGTAAGCGGGTTACGCTCGCTCATGTTGACTACCGAGGAGTTAATTGCTCCGTCAGCCATACGCACATCACCTGTACCCATCAGGGTGTTGATGTAGGCATACTGCATAGTATCCACAGATTGCACGGTGCCGTCAGATGTCTTCTCGATGGGGTCGAGTGCGAGCACGGTGCGCTCTGTACCATTGTTGACAGAAAGGTCAATGTTGGCGTGGGTCCAGTCCTTATTGGCCGACACGGTTGTGGTGTTGGCCTTGGCTGTGGTCATGATTTCAAGTTGCACTCGACCGCCGACCAGCTGGTCAACAGCAGAGGGATCGTAGCTGTACTCCTGCTTGCCCCACAGGTTGCCGTCCATGCGGATGGTACCGGAGAAACCACCCGGGTCGAGCACCTTGTAGGTGGCATAGGTGTACATGCCGTCGGTGGCCTCTGACGGGTCAACAGACATGCCGCGCAGGGTGACTACCGTATCGCTTTCACCTACCATCTTCACCAGCACCAGCTTCTTGTCGTGGGCATTTGTCAGGTTTGCATTGACGTCGGTGTCGAAGGTAAGGGCAGAGCCGTTCATGTAGTCCTTCACAAACACCGTGTTTTCAATGGTGGTTGTGGTCATGCCTTCGCCGGTGTAGGCTTCACCGTAGTGCGGCCAGTAATCAGCTGTGCGGTTATCGGCGAAGTCGCCCTGCAGAGTCGCTGCATTACTGATGGTGATGATACCACACTCCGTGCCCTCCTTCTTGCCGAAGTAACCATCGCTGTAGTACGAGTCATCGTAAGTACTCAGACCCAGAGCCAGTCTATCCTGCATGACGATTCGACCACCCTCCAGCAGAGTGCCACCGGTGAAGGTATTGGCTGTAGCAATAACTGCTGTGCCGGTACCGTATTTCTCGAGGTTGGTTTCCCAGTTGGTGCCGGGAGCGTGCTCCTTGAGTTCCTCTGCCGTGGCATTGCGAATCAGGCCGTCGCCGTAGAAGTAGTAGTTCGTTCCGTCGCAGCGGGCTTCGCCGCCGTTGCTCATGTCCAGATAGTCAGAGTTAATCACAACGGAGAGCGGAGCTACTTCGCTGTTAATCTGCACCTTCTGGTAATCAAGGCCGAATCGGTCTGTTACGGCAACCTCTGCGCCGTTGCTGCCCACCATTTCCCAAGAGTAGGCCGGCAGTTCAGCACTTTCATCGAAGCTGTCGATCTTCATGCCATCCTTCACGGTACCGGGCATCAGCGGGTGGCGACCGGCCATTTGCGGCTCGTAGCTCTGACCGTCGATGGTTGCCAGTTCATCGTTGGTGTTTTCGACATCACCGCTCAGTACACCTTCGGTCTGAACACGTACAGATTCATCGGAGGTGAGTTTGCTTTCCTCTGTCCACTCATCGGGGGTGTAGAGGTTGCCGAAGAAGACGATGTTACCATTGCGGAAGACGGTATTTTCCTTCCAGCGATAATCCTGAGCTTTTTCAACACTATCGGAGTGTTCCCAAACAATGTTGTTGCCGTTGAGGTCAATCATGCCGGACCAGGTGTTACGCGGGTCGCTGAGTACGTTCATGACCAGATAATCGCGGTTAGCACCTTCGAACTGAGCGTCGTTGATGGTGGTCAACGTGCCGAAGTAGCCCTGACCCAGCGAGATGAGGCGCTTGGCAAAGTCTGTCGCTTCGCCATCGCCCACTTTGATACGGTCAGCCTCGGCCAGATAGTAGGTCTTGCTGGCGAAGGGAGAGAGTGCAAAGTTCACACCACGGAAGTGCAGGTCAATGTCGTTGGAATCCTGAGTAAGGGTCAGGGTGCCGTTCACGTTCAGCAGAACGTTCTCTGAGGGTGCATGAACGTTGGTCAGCTCGATGTTCTTGCTCCACAAATCGGCATTCTCAACGAAGAAGGACAGGGTAGAGCTCTCTGCCATGTTGATGTTGCCATCCACCACGGCCGCGGTCGGCAAGATACCGGCTGTCGGGGTCGGGGTGTAGACGGTGAGCGTCTTGCCGCTACCGATGGAGATGTCGGCCGTGGTTCTTCTGAGCTCGTAATCCAGTGAGTTTGTACCGGTGCTGGTATCTGTGGTGATGTTATCCCAATTGGTGATATCGGACCAGATAAACTCCTTGCCGGTCTGACTGTCAACCTTACCATTGTACACACCCAGTGCGAGCGTGCTGCCACCGGTCAGGTCAACGTTGCCGGTAATGGACAGGTTGTTGAAGCCCAGCGTACCTTCGTTGACGGTCAGGTTGATAAGCTCGGCAGAGTGAACAAACTGCGAGGCTGCGCCTTCCTTAACCAGACTGAGGGCGTTTGCACCCATCATGTGGTCAGAGTAGCGGTCCTTAATGTAGGTGTTGCCACTGTTGGTGGGGGCTGCATCGAAGCCGTCGCCGTACATCACGTGGGCGTCCTGAGCACCGGCATAGGACTGCTCAAAGCCCATCGCACCGGAGTACACGTAGTTCTTTGTCGCATCTTCCTCATGCTTACCGAGTGTCAGCGTGGCTTCAGCCTCGGCCACGGTACGTACGTGCCACACTTCATCGTGCTGAGCAATTTCACCAAAGCCGTAGGTGCCTGCATCACCGGCGCTACTGGTCTGGGTCATCCAGTGTTTCCAGGCATCGCCACGGAACTCGGCTTCCAGACCACGCAGACCGACGTCGCCGCGAACCACCAGAATATCATTGTAAGTCTGGCGTTTCCCGGTGCCGGTTTCGTTGATGCCCAGAGCTGCGAGTTCTTCCTTGCTGACGCTTTCGCGAGTCATGTCGAGCACAGCGTACTGCAGCTTGTTATCGCTGAGGTTGAGCTGTACTGTACCACCGGTACGCTTCTCGATTTTGTTGGAATCCAGCGGCGAGGTATTGATGGTGTTCTCCATCACAATCTTGCCGGCGAAATTGCTTTCACGGTTACCGGAGGCGGTGGAGTCGTTCATGATGAACGCACACACGTAGCTCTGGTCCTGATATCTTTCAGGGTTGTTGTACCAGGAGGACGAGTAGCCGATAAGGTGCAGCACATCATCACTGTTACCGGTGCCCTGCAGGGCACCGCTCAGGGTCAACTGACGCCAGTGGCGGGGAATACTCAGCAGGTTACTGTCTGTACCGTGGAAGGTGGAGTAGGCAAAGGATATGGACAGGTGGTTACCGGTAGCATAGCTGCCCAGTTTGCTCTGATTGTTGTTGTACTCTCCCAGACCGGTGTCGACCATCACAATATCATTGGTGATAGTGGGCTGGCGGAAGCCCGAAGCCATTTCGTCACTGTAGTTACAGCAGACCAGAATCTCGGCACCTCGGCGGTACAAATCATACTGGGTGGCTCCATTGACAGTACGTGAGCGGTCGCCGGCATTGCTGTTGAGCCTATTGGCATAGACAGGCAGGTTCCATACCTGATCGGAATGCACTTTAAGAGTACCGTAACCCAGAGCATTCACCTCGCCCATGAAGATACCGCCGTCCTGCACCTCGATGTTACCGGTGAAGGTGTTGTAGGCATGCAGTACCAACAGGGAGTCACCTGTTTTCACAATGTTGGTCTGACTGAGCAGCTTGCCGTCCCGGTCAAAGACGTCTGTCAGACCTTCGGTTGCAGAACCTACGATGGCATAGCCAAACCACATTGTGGCTTCGTCTTCACTGGTAACATATCCGGTGTTATTGTCGGCGGTCACATAGATAGTACCGGGAGCTACAGAATGCTTGGTGGGATTTCCATCGGCATCGTATGTGGTGTTGGTAAGCAGTTGTACAATTCGGCCGGCCTGAGAAACGTCGTTGCCGTGCATGTCGGTGTCGGCAAAGATGGCACCGCTGCCGTTCACGAATACACCTGCTCCTGCACCATTGGACTGCTCGTGCCAGCCGGTGCCTTCTGCCGAGTAGTCTGCTCGCCAGGTTGTACCCAGAGTGAGTCCGGGTGCGCATGTGGCACTGGCGCTGTTTGTGCCACTCCAGATGAAGCCACCGGCTCCTACCTGATTTTCATCTGCCGTCGAGAACTCCACTCGAGCGCCGCTCGGGTCAGCCAATACGGTGCCGACCAGTCGTTCGCCCTCACTGTTAGTGGTTATGAAGCGACCACCGGCATTCTCTACATAGGAACCACCCTCGCCGAACTGAGCAAAGGAGATGATATCGCCGTCCTTCACATCGTAGGGCAGCTTCAGTTCAGTCACACCACCGAGCGAGAAGCCCATGTGGGTGAAGGAGAACACGTTCTTGTCTGCTGTCAGACCGCTCTGCGTGAGGTCCATGGTTGTCGGTGTACTCCACACGACATCGGCACCACGCTGACCCAGCATGTCGACGGTGCCCTTGTCGAGGTCGCGGAAGCTGTAGCCGCCATTGATGGTTACGCTTGTGCTGTCGCCGGCATCTGCCGTGCTGATGGTCTGACCATTGCCGGCCGCCACGCTGGCATTGAGGAACCAGTCCAGACTGGTGTCATTGTCACCATGCAGGGTGGTGGTATGGGCGAAGACATCGTTGTAGGTTACCAACACACCGTCGGTGCCGATAGTCAGATTGTCTGTTTCGAGCAGACCTTCAGAGGTGGCTCGTCCGCCGGTTACTTCCATATCTCCCGTAATGCTCAGCTGGCCACGGCTGGTGAACTCACCACCCGATACATAGAGGCAGGAGAGATTGGCTCGTTCGCTTACGCGCTTCATGCCGGTGATTTCCGTACCTACGGTCATACTACCGCCGGTTATGTCTACGCGGAAGGCGTTCAGCGCATTGAATCGTTCAGCGCTAACGTCACCACCCGAGACGTTCAGCATACCCGTCACGTCGAGTTCGCTGACTTTTACCTGACCTCCATTGATGTAGGCTACGTCCAGAATGGCGTCATCTGCCTCAACCGTGCCGCCATTCATAATCGTGGCGTAGGCCGTAAGTTCATGGGCGCTCAATTCACCGCCTTCCATCATGAGCGTTTCCACCACGCTGTGGCCACGGTTGATGAACTTGCCATCATTCATGACAGCAGATTTGATGGATGCATCGCCGCTGTTGAGTGTACCGCCATTGACGGTGAGGGAGTTTACAATCTGGTCGGCCATGCTGATACCTTCACCGGTGAGGTGCATGGTACCTACTTGCATGTTGCCGTCGTTGACTGTCAGGTAATCGGCCTGCAGGTCACGCTGGAACTCGAGCGTGCCGCCGTTCATATCGACGGAACCCAGGTTCTTGGCATCCTGCGTAAATGTCTGGCCATTATTGCCGTTCTTTACGATGTTGAGCTGTCTGTCATCGATATTTGTTACTTCGTTGAGCTCGTCGTCATAGTAAGCTGCGTGGCCATCCACCTGACCGCTGTAAATGTACTTGTAGAGCGGGCTTTCCTCACCCATTGTCAGGGTGTAGTAACCCTGAGAGGTGAGCATGGCGTTCTCGGAGTTGCTGACAAGCCCCTTAATGGTGGCATCTCCTGTCAGTGCAAGTATGGTGTTGGCCGAGCTTCTGGTAACCGAGTCGCTGTTGTAAATGCTGTCGATGGGGAAACTACCCAAATCAACCACAGTGGCGCGCCAGCGATCGTTGCCGATATTGAGCTGAACCTCGCCACCCTCGGCGTTCGTGACACTCAGTCGGCCATCGAGAATAGCGGCAGTTTCACCGGCAAAGTCAAACACCGTAGCACCGCTCGCATTGTGTGCAACTAACTGAAGTTCACCCTGACCGCCAACAGCGCCATTAACGGTAACGAGAGCGTTGGTGTTTTCGGCATGTAACTGAGCGGCACCGGAACCGCCATCGGGGTTGAGCACCAGTGTGCCGTTGTAAGTCGCTGTGCTCTTGGTGTGGTCATCGCCTACCAGATAGAGCTGAGAACCACCGCGCAGGTAAATCTTGCTCAGCTCTTCGAGCTTGACGTTCTTGCCGGACCAGCTGTAATTACCATTATAGCTGGCTTCGTTCAGACCCTCGAGCGTGGAGCCATCTGCTGCGGTATGCAGCCACATCTGCTTGCCGGCAATAACCTCGGAATAGACTTCGGTAATGACAAGCTGCAGAATATTACTGATTTCATCGATGCGAATTTCGGCATCGTAAAGCAGGTTGTGACTGCTGGCTACCTGAGCATGCTTGAGCGACAGGTCATTAATCTGGCTGTCGGAAAGCTGGGCAAGGTTGATAATCTGCCCGTTGGTCAGTACGGCATTGAAACCGGTGAGCGTGAAGTCATCCTTTATGTTCAGGCTGATACCTTCGCCGATATTGAGGAACGGTCCGTTCTCACCACGGGCAAAGTCCTTCAGCTCGAGGCGCTGCGGGGCTGTCCACACAAGCGGAGCGTCGCCTTCGGCAAACTCGCCGGCGCGGATGATGTGGGCCTGGTCGCCACCGACGGCACCCATCAGGTTGTTGCCCGTGAGGGTCAGAGTGTCGGTAATGGTTACACTGTCACCAATATACCAGGTACTGTTGGTGTTGATGTTGGCGCTGTCGAGCTTGACTTCACCCATCGTGGTGAGTATGCCACCGGCAAGGTGCAGGTTATCGGCAGTCAGCGAATTGTTGAACGTGAGCTTACCGGCCTGAAGGCTCAGGTTATGGAGCGAAGCCGCATGTTCGAAAATCTGAGTACCGGCACCAATCTTGGTGATACTCAGGTTGTTGTTCACATTGCTGCTGGTGGTGACAGTGGCGCCCATGTCGTCAATGCCACCTGTGTAGAGAGTGTCGCTACCCAGTACACCGGCAAAGCTATAGACATCGCTCTCACTGTTACTACCAAGAGTCAGATTGAACTGGCCTTCTGCAGACACACCGGTGGTGACGTCGCCACCGGTCAGGCCCTTAATTTGGGCGTCGCCTTCCAGTTCCAGAACAGTGGCACTGGCTTTCCCTGCAACGGTATCTGCATCGTAAATGCTGTCCAGTGCAGTCGGCGTCAGGTTCATGACGGTATTCTGCCAGCGTGTATCGACACCTTCGTGGCCGATGGTGAGCTGTACCGCGCCACCATTGGTATTGACCAGATTGAGCTCGCCGCTGAACCACTCGGCTTTGGGGGCATCATTGGAGAAGTGGAACACCGTGGCACCTTCCGCATTGTGTGCGACCAGCTGCAGCGAGCCTTCGCCGGTCAGGTGACCGCGGAAGTCATGATAGCCGGCGGTGTTCTCGGCGTGAATCTGCGTAGTGCCTTCACCGGGAAGAATCTCAATGTTGCTGGTAAGTATTCCGCGTTCGTTATACGGTTCCCCGCTGAGCACGTAGAGTTCTGCACCACCGGTGAGCTGGAGCTGTACCATCTTGTACCCCTTGTCAAGCACCTCTTCCGGGTTATCCCAGGTGCCGGTCTCGGGATTATACTCTGCACCCAGCATGCCAAGTTGCGGAGCACCGGTTTCGGCACTGCTGTATACCCACATCTTGTCGCCATTGCCGGCAGAGAACGGGGTGCGGTCAATCTTAATCTGCACCAAACCGTTAGAATCGCTTACGCTGGCGGCGTACATGTTGCCCAGACCGTCGGTTATCTCGATTTCTCGCTCACCGGTATAGTAGGCACCTGTTCCCAGACCGGCGTAGTTCAGGGTGTTGACCTCAGTGAGATCCAACCCATTGAAGGTGACGCTGGCACCGAGATTAAGCTTCAGGCCGCTGACGGTAAACAGCGGGCTGCTGGTGTCGGTGAGTTGATACCCGTTGAAGGTAATAGTGTCGGGCAGGTCGATGATGGCTGCTGTGCCGGTGCCGTTCAGGTTGATACTACCGGTGCCTGTTGTGGCGCTCAGAGTCAGGTTTTCGACTGTGTTACGCCCGGTTACATTCCACGTGCTGCCCTCGTAGAGATTAAGGGTCAGTATGTCTGCCGTCTTGGTGCTTAAGGTGCCACCCTGAAGGGTAACCGCGGCGTATTCAGAGGCATTGAGATGCCCGGCAATCTTCAAATTACCCTGAATCGTAGTTTGGGTAGTACGGCCTTCATTACCGCGAAGGTCAAGATTTTTGCCCACAGTTAACGAGGCCTCGGTGCCAATGGTGGCACTGCCGGTTATGGTGGCGTCCTGTCGTACGGTAGTGTTGCCACCGCTCTGCTGAAGAGCAAAGACTTTCAGCGAACCTGCCGTAGTTTTACCATCTGTCTGGGTGATGGTGCCGGCATCCAGTTTGCCGGTAACCTGCAGTTCACCGCCATTGATGGTAATTGTTCCCAACTGGGTATTGTAGGCTGTGTCCTGTGTAGCTGTTTGCAAGTTCGTTTTCGAAACGAGCATGCCATCATTGACCACAACGTGGCGCGAGTTGAGGCCATTGGTGAACTCGAGCGTGCCCTTGTTTACCGTTGTTGTAGAGCTGATTTCCGTTGCTTTGCTGAAGACCTGTTTGTTTTCGCCCACCTTACTCAGGTTGGTGAGTCGGCTGTTACCTCCGTAGATGTAGCTATTCTTGGTGTCATTACCAAGGGTGAGCAGACCGGTATCACCCTCAAGGTAGGAGTTCTCATTACCGCCATGCAGACCTGCTATATCGGTCTTGCCGATGAGAAGCAGGGTCTTACGGCTTGCCTCCGGGGTTTCATCGCTGCTATTTACTGTGCTGAAGTCGACCACTGTGCCGTCCCAGGTTCGGGTAAGGGCATTACCCAGACTCAGTTTGACGGCGCCACCCTCAGAACTCATGTACAGACGACCGGTGAAGGTGTCGCCTACGTCGAAACTGAAGAGGGTTTCGGTTCTCGCATCTGTATTCTGACCGTGAAGTACCAGACTGCCTACGCCCGTGAGTTCCGTGATTCGAAGGGACTGCAAGCGCTCGTCGGCAATATCTGACTCCGCGTTTGTCATGTCCTCATACGTGCTCAACACGGCGTAGTCGCCGGTGCGGACGGTACTGGCAATCTTAAGCGTCCCCATGAAGTCGTTACCACGGTCTTCATTGCGGCGATCCAGTGAGAACTCAGCACCCTCATAAAGGGTGATTCTCGGTGTGCCGTCCAGCAGGGTTCTGTCAGTTGTAGCCGCGGAGGTGGCATCATATACAGCCAGCACACCACCTTGAATGGTGATACCACCGCTGACCTCCAGCGGGTTATTGTTGCTACGCTCAAACTCCTGACGGCTGGAACCAACCTTTACCAGCTCGGTCACTCCGTCAATGGTACCGGTAAAGCTGTAGGTTTCTTTGGAGTTGCGGCCGATTGTCAGCTTGTGATCATTGCCGACGATGGTAGCTTTGCCCACAGAACCGTTGTCCAGAGCACCCACATGGGCATCGCCGGTCAGTGTCAGGCGAGCTTCGCTTGCCGATGTGGCACTATTGCTGAAGGCGCTGTCGTATGCCACAGGGGTGAAATCCACCACGGCATTGCTCAGGCCGGTACCTTCTGCATTCAGGTTGGCAATCTTGTTATCCGCAGAGAGGTAGATTCTGCCCCAGAAGTTGCTGGTGTCGCCGATGCTGAAATTGGTGGTTGCAGCACTGTGACCACGCAGCAGCACATCACCGGAGCCCTCCAGATTAGCAATGCTGACATTGTTTGTTGATGTATCATAGGCCGCAATGACGGAGTACCCGCCTTCTTCCCCCATATCCTTGGCCATCACGGTGCCGGCATAGGCTGTGCCACCCAGGTACAAGGCCGTGCCTTCGTTCACCTGAATGACGCGGAGCTCGCTGTCGATACCGTCGGTACTGGTGCCGTACCAGTCGGTGGTGTTCTTGTTGGCTTCACCAATCCAGTAACTGGCGGCATTGTTGTTACTGCCGCTGGTTTTCCAGGTTGCGTTGTTGAAGGAACCCTTCTGGGCAAGCGTGTATTTTTTGGTGTTGTTGCCTGTACGGGTCACTTCTGCCTGACCACTGGCGGTAAGTCCGTCGTTCTCAATATATACGGCTGCGATACCTTCTGTAATCAGGTCGGCTCGTGTATCGACACCCACAACGGTGAGCTGCAGCACGTTGTCAGCCGTGGTGTTCACAGACAGGGTGTAGAGCAGGGTTTCGCCATGAATCGTGAGCGAGTCTTGCCCGGTGTAACCGGCACCGGTGCCCAATGTGGCAAAGTCGATGGTTGTGCCGGCTGCCAGTTCCTGACCTTCCAGCGTGAGATTGCTGCCGAAGGTGAAGCTCAGGTTCTCCAGTGTAATCCACGGTGTGTCGCTGCGGAAACCGCTGACATTGACGGTGGCGGGGGCGGTCCAGGTGACATTCTCGCCCTCGCCGCGTATGGTGCCGCTGCCGTTGGTCAGCACCAGTGTATCAAGAGACTCGCTGCCGGTGATGGTCCAGGTGGCACCGCCATTAAGAGTGAGGGTGGAAATATTGGTGGTGCCGCTTGTGCTCAGCGTGGCGCCATTAGCGATGCTGAGGTTATTAGCTTCCAATGTGCCGCTTGTACCCAGCGTGCCTGCATTAACTGAGATCCTATCAGCCGTAATGCTGCCGGCGAAGTTCTGAGTATTGGTGCCGATTTTTTCCAGTGCGGCCAAATCACTCACCGTGCCACCAAAGCTGTAAGTCTCATTATTGTCACGACCCACGCTTAGTATGTGGTTATTGCCATTGACGGCAGCATTAGAGGAAGAGCCGTTGTCCAAGCCGCCCACTGTGGCGTTCTCATTCAGCACGAGGGTGGACTTGCTTGCTGAACCGGAACCGAAGGGCGTGGTGTAGGCCGTGGGTGTGAAGTCCACCACCGCATTCGCCAGAGACTGTCCGGAGGTGTTCAGATTAACCGCTGCATTCTGAGCGGACATGAAAATCCGCCCGTCAAAGGCTGAGGCGTCTTCAAAGCTGAATGTCGTGGCGCGATTGTGGCCACGCAGGAGGACATTGCCGCTGCCTTGCAGGTGTGCAATGTTGACTTCATCGTATGTCGAATCATAGGCCGCGATAACTGCGTGGTTGTTAGCCGTGTTATCCGCTTCTATGTGGACGATGCCGTTATATGCACCATAATCATGCCCGATGTAGAGCGCGTTGCCCTCGTCCACCTGAATGATGCCAATCTTTCCGCTCACTACATCTGAGCCGCTGTCAGTGTAGGTGCCATTGGTGTTCATGCTTGCGGGGAACTCATCCGAAGCCCAGAAGGACACGGCGCTGCCAGCTGAACGCCACACGGCATTGTTAGCAGAGCCTCTGTTATTGTGGGTGTAGGTAGTTGACAAGATTCCGGAGCGCGTGATAGACGCGGCACCGCTTGCGGTCAGACCGTCACTGCCGGCGAAGCGGATGGCGAGGATGCCGTTTGCTGTGACATCCGGCTCCACTGGGGGAGTGAAGGCCTCACCGAGGGTGAACTGCAGTACACCGCCATTGTTGCTGGCCGTAATGCCGTATGCATAGCTGCCGTGCTTAATGTAGAAATCATCGCTAATTTCAAAATCGGCGCCGCTGCCGAGGGTGGCAAAATTGATGGTAGCACCGTTCTCCATCGTGCCGGAATAGCCGGAGAGTGTCAGGCTCTTGTCAAGATGGAGTGTGATGTTGGAAAGCGTGAAAAATGGTGCCGTGCCGGAGAGACCGGCGACATCCAGCGTGGAGGGCGCGTCCCATACCACATTGCTGCTGTTGCCTGTAATGGTAGCGCCGCTGCCATAGGTCAGTTGCAGGGTTTCGGTGGAGGTGCTTCCGGTCACGCTCCAAGTTGCGCCGCCGCTCAGTTCCACGGAGGTGAAGATTCCGCCGCCATGGGTTCCAAGTGTGCCGCCCTGAATGGAAAGGACTTCTGTGCCGATGGTGCCGGTGAAGATTTGGGTACTGTTGCCAAACTTGACGAGTTTTTCCAAATCATTTGTGGCACCACCATACGTATAGCTACCTGAGCTTGCACCCACGCTCAGGATATGGCCGTTACCCGCGATTTCGGCGTATTGAGTTGTTCCATTGCGCAGAGCTGCCACAGTGGAATCCCCATTCAGGTAAAGAACCTGTTTCTCCGGAGCTGATCCGGATGTATCCAGAAGGCTGTCGCTGTAATCGGGATTGCGTGTAAAGTCAAAGGTGGCGTCTTGCCATCCCTTACCGTTGGCGTTCACCTGTACCGTGCCGCCATTGGAGGTCATGAAGACCGTGCCGGCAAAGGTGTTGTTGGAAACGGAGAATGTGCTTGTGCCACTGGTGTTGTGGCCGCGCAGAAGAAGCTGGCCGCTGCCGGTAAGCGTGCCGATTTGCAAATTGCGGGCTCCGGTTCTGGAGGAGCCGATGGCTGCCATGGAGCTTCCGGCATTGGTGATGTTCACTGTGCCGTTGAAGTCGTTACCGTTGGTGGTGTAATCGTACAGGTAGAGAGAAGAACCACCCTGAATGTTGATGGTTGAAAGGGTCTTGTTATTGATGGCCGTGCCTCCGCTGTATCGGCCATTGCTTGCACTAGAAACGCTGATGTTGCCTTCTCTGCTGTATGAGTTGGTGTTGTGTGTTTGTGTGTTGCTATTCATGCGAACCGCTGCATTCTGGCCGCTGACAATTGTCAGCGTGTTGCCTTGGAATGAAGCGGTAACGGGGGTGTCCGCTGCTCTGGAGGAGCCGGAGATGGCACTGTTTCCTGCCCCTGCCACCTCAAAAAATGGGGTTATGTCGGTTTCGTTTGTGCTATTGAATACGTCGGCAACGGTATTGGCAGGGGCTGTTTCTCTTGTGGTTGTTGCCGTTGCTGTGTTGGCTGTTGCTATCTTGGTTTGAGTAGCATTGTTGCTAACTTGGTTGATGTCATGCTGACGGGGTGTTTCTACCTCCACTTCTGCCGTTGTTGCATGAATGCTGAAGTCGGAATCAAGCTTAGTCTGAGGAGTGTAGTTGTAAACGACTGAGTTGCTTGTTGTTGGCGCCTGTGCCGTTGCTGTCGTCTGTGAGCTTATCTCCTGTTGATCGGTTCCGAAACTTACACTGCTTCCGCTTGCGCCTGCGGAAGATGAGCCTGAAATTGACCTATGTAGACCGGTGACAGTAAGGCATGCTACAAGGGCAAAGAAGAGAAGAGGAGGAAGATGAAGCTTCATGACGAGAGGTGGAGGTGTATATCGTATTTTCAAAAGCGTTAGGGTGTAAAAAACAGAGCCGGTATTCTGTTATGCAGTAACGTGTATTTGAAAATCTACCTGCTATAATAGCAAAATTATGCTATATGTCAATGAAAAAAAAAAGGTAATGACGTGAAAAAGTGTGATATTTTTCTATAGGGCTGGGGTGTTGGGTTTTGGGTGCTTATTATTGATTGATTGTGAATTGGTTTTCTTTTATTTTTGTTTTTGAAATCCGTTTAAGCGAGTCAGTGTGTCTATTTTAATTCCGGGTATCCGGCCGTAAATGGGATGTTCCGGACAGTCGAAGACAAGCATGTTGTCCTCTGATTTAAGTGCAACGTATGTTAAGCCGGTTTTGTAGTCATCGGAGTCTGCAATCCAGATGCCACAGAGTTGTTGCGAGCCGTCCTCGGTTGTATCGTATTTAACACCCCATACATTGAGGGAGTGCATAGCGGGGCGTCCTTTGGGAGATATGTATGATACCCCTATCCAGAAAGCTGCACCTTTCTGCGCACCGTCAATGAGGGCTTTTGTGGCGCTTTCGGCTGTTACCTGTTCTTCTCGCATCTGGGTGAGCAGGGTGCGCTGTAATTTCTGTCCCGGCAGCAGAAGGGAGTTCAGATAGCCGCCGGGGCAGTCGGGCAGCAGGGCTGCGCAGTCATCCCGCCCGGGTTTGTACTCGCCGGTGAACCACCAGGATATTCCCTCATCGGGATCGCTGCCGTCATTGGCAAAGCTCTGAGTGAAGGTGCGCAGTATTTCCTCGCCGCGCGGGGTGCCTGTGGGCAGGGTGTCGGCATGCAATTCCTGCCACCAGTCAATGAGGTTAGCCGCGGTGATGGCCCAGCACTGCAGGTCGTCCTTGCCGTTGAAGCTCTTGTTGAAGTCCCGCCAACCGCTTTGCTCGCATACGCCGCGAGCCCAGGCATTGACAGGTTCGGCTGTGGTTGTTGTTGCAGCTGCAATCAGGGTAAGTATTGTGAAGAGTTTCATTCTTTTTTCTTAGGTTGGCGGATAACCTTGAACATCGCACGGCTGAGGGATGCCTTGTGCTTGATGGGTAAATCCGTTTCGTAGGCCCATATCATCACGCCGCCGTATTTGTTTTCCTTGACCCAGCGGCATTTTTCGGTGATGAGGGCAGGGCCGTTGAAGGTATGCATGGGGCCCTCGGTGCCATCGTTATTCTTCACTCGGCAGCTATTGACGTCGGGCTTCATGCGCGGGTTCCAGCCATATACGGTGGAATAGCCGTACTGGGTGGTGAGCTTGCCCTGTTCGTTGCTGTAGAAGGGCAGCCCCAGCACGATTTTCGCTTTGGGCATGTGGAACTTGTTCTGGCAGATGTCGGCATCCCGCCGGAACAGGCGCATCGAGGCGTGGTTGTCGGGCGTCAGGTCATCATACGACATGGTCATGATGAAGTCGAGCTGGTCGGTAGTCCAGTAGTTGGGTGCTTTGTAACCGACCGAGGCCGCTATGCTGACGGATATTCCTGTGCCGGAGAGTTCCTCGCGCAGGTCGGCGATGAAGTAGCCCAGCTGTTCCCACTGCTGCCAGGAGTCCGGGTATTCCCAGTCAATGTCTATACCCTGATAACCGCGCGTGATGGCCCACTGCGCCATGTTGTGGGCCAGAGTGCGGCGTGTGTGCGGATTAGCCACAGCCTGGGTCATGGGGCCGTCCATGTGAGCGAACCCGGCGATGAGCCTGGCGCGAGACTTTGCTGCTGCGTGAAGTCGCTTGATTTCAGCCAGTGCGTCGTCTGCTACGGTCTTGTTATCAACTCCTCCTCCGGCCCACTGGTAGCTGATATTGCCATCGGCTGTTACGCTGTAGGCAAAGTGGATGATGTCGGTAAAGAGGTTGAAGTGTGCCGGTGTCAGGTGTACGGCTTTTTCGGCATTCCCCCAACCCTTCACCCATCGTGGGCGGTAATAGGGTACAATACGGTAGGGGAATGGGTACACTCGGGCAATCACTCGCTCCTCGATTCCCTCGGCCAGTATGATTTCCGGCTCGATGATTTCGCCGTCGGCTGTCTCGACTTCGGTGCACACGGCATCAATCCTGGCATTATACTTGGCACTTTTGTCGATGTCGTAATAGAGCCAGAGGTAGAGCGGGCCTTCCCCCAGTACAAACTCTTTCTCGAAGCGGATTCTGCCCTTGCTGAATCGGCCGGAAGCCTGCTGCTCAATCAGCTTGTTGGTATTGACGGTAAAGCCGTTCCACCCGCGGGTGGTGCCCAGTCGCACAGTTTTGATGTTGGCGGTACTTACGGTTTCACCCGAGGTGAAGCTGAGAGCCGTTACCTTTTCACCCGGTTCGCCGGTGAGCTTGAGTTGCAGGATTGGCTGGTGAGTTACGCCCTTGTAAAAGGTGCCATGTGTGTACCTTGCTTCGACTTCCAGCGCGCTGAGCATGCCGAACTGGAAGATAAGCAGAGGTAAGATGGTGAACCACTTCATGCCATGATTATACACAGCCTTAATCCCCATGCCAAGCGGGAAAATTGCTTTCTGACAGTTTTTTTACTTTCCCGTGGCAGGGGGTGTGTGCTAGCATGTATCACAATGAGTACAGGGGTAATTGCAACGTTGAGGTCGGCATTCATGGCCGGTGTGTGCGTGGGGATAGCCGGGTTCGGTTATCTGGCTACGCGAGATATGGTGGGCAGTGTGCTGTTTGCGTTTGCTCTCTTGGCTGTTGTTCATTACAAGGTAAAGCTTTATACCGGAACGGCCGGGTTTATCGGCAGGGGTGAGGTGGGGTATCTGCTGCAGGTGCTTATCGGCAATATCCTGGGCTGTCTGGCGGTGGCTGCACTCTCGCATGCTTCGGCCATGGATTTGCAGGGGGCTGCGCAGGCTGTGCTCGAGAGCCGTCTGGGTGTGGGGCCGTTGCGAGGTGGGCTGCTGGCCATCGGTTGCGGATTTATCATGACCACTGCCGTCACCTTTGCCCGCAAGGGCAGCTACCTGCCGCTGCTGTTCGGTGTGCCGCTCTTCATTGTGTGCGGGTTCCCTCACTGCGTGGCAGATGCCTTCTATTACCTCGCAGCTCCGCTCGATTTCTGGCAGGCTAACCTCGGCAGTATTCTTATTTTCTACCTCGCTATTGTGCTGGGGAACTTCGTGGGTTGCAATTTCTACCGCTGGGTTATCGGCTCCAATCCCGAATAATTTGGCTCAAATTGCCGTCACGCGACGCAGAATGAGCTTGAAATGCGGCTTTTAATCTGCTAAACTGGAGCTGAGCGTATGAGTAGTAACGAAGGCAATACACCGATTTATCTGCAGGAGAACCCGAGCAAGATTCAGCGTATGTTCGGGGATTATTACCTCGAGTACGCCTCGTACGTTATTCTGGAGCGTGCAGTGCCGCATATCATTGACGGGCTTAAGCCGGTGCAGCGCCGTATTCTGCACTCCATGGAGCGCATGGATGACGGTCGCTACAATAAGGTGGCCAACATCGTGGGCGATACCATGAAGTACCATCCGCATGGCGATGCCTCCATCGGCAGTGCTCTGGTAACGCTGGGACAGAAGGGGCTGCTGATTGATACTCAGGGTAACTGGGGTAATATCCTGACCGGTGACAGTGCCGCCGCCGCCCGATATATCGAGGCGCGCCTTTCCACCTTTGCCAAGGAGGTGGTATACAGTCCCAAGGTGACCGAGTGGAAGTTGAGTTACGACGGTCGCAACAAGGAGCCTATCGCTCTGCCCATTAAGTTCCCGCTGTTGCTGGCGCAGGGTGCTCTGGGTATTGCTGTGGGCATGAACTGCCTGATTCTGCCGCACAATTTCAATGAGATTATCGATGCCGCCATTCACTACCTGCGTGGCGAATCGTTCGAGCTTTACCCGGATTTCCCGACCGGTGGCCTGCTGGATGTGAGCGGCTACAATGACGGTACCGGCAACAGCCGCCTGCGCTCCCGTGCCAGACTCGATGTGAGCGCCAAGCGCATCATCCGCATTACCGAGGTGCCCTACGGTACTACGACCGACTCCCTCATCGAGAGCATCGAGAAGGCCATGGAGAAGGGCAAGCTCAAGGTGGCCCGCATTGAGGATAACACAGCGGCTACGGCTGATATCCTGATACACCTGGCTCCCGGGGCTGATGTGGAGAAAACCTGCAACGCGCTCTATGCCTTCACGGATTGCCAGAAGAGCATATCGCCCAAGGCGGTGGTTATCATGGACCGCAAGCCTGTGTTCATGGGGGTGAGCGAAATCCTGAAACACAACGTAGACTTCACCCGCGAAACCCTGCGTCAGGAGCTCGAGGTGCGTCTGGGTGAGCTGCAGGAGGCCTGGATGCTGGCCAGTCTCGAGAAAATCTTCATTGAAAACCGCATTTACAAGGTACTCGAAGAGAGCGACAGCTGGGAGCAGTCCATCACCGAAATCGGTGAGCGTCTGGCGCCCTTCGTGGTCGATTTCATACGACCCGTCACGCGCGATGACATCATTCGCCTGACCGAAATTCGTATTAAGAAAATCGCTAAGTACGAAATCCATGAGGCTGAGCACCATATTGCCGGGCTGGAGTCCGAGATTGAGCAGACCCGCAAGCACCTTGCTCAGCTGACCCGTTACACCATTCGCTGGTTTGAGAACCTGCGCAAGAAGTATGGCGATGCCTGGCCCCGCCGCACAGAGCTGGCTACCTTCGATTCCCTTACCCGTGCCGAGGCCGCCGTGGAGAACGAGATGCTCTATATCGATGAGGAGGGGTTTGCCGGTTACGGGGTGCGTAAGGGCGAACCGGTGGAGAAGTGCTCCACGCTCAGCGATATCCTGACGATTGACAGTCAGGGCGTGCTGACTGTTCGCCGCGTGCAGGAGAAATTCTACGTCGGCAAGAAACCGCTCTGCATACGCGTGCTGCGCCCCGGCGATGATTGGGTGTTCAACCTCATTTACCGTGATGGCAAGGAGGGCGTGACCTACGCCAAGCGTTTCCATATCGGCGGCTTTACCCGCGACAGGGAGTATCCGCTCACCATGGGTACGCCCGGCAGTCGCATTTTCTTCTTCTCGGTGCATGATAATGAGGAGGATAGCGCTGCGCTCTCGGTCAATGTGTACCTCAAGAACCAGTTCCGCCGCCTGCGCCGCCCCATTCCCTTTGACTTCGCCCGTCTGCGTGTGAAGAGCCGCACGGTCATGGGTAATATGGTCACCAAGAACCCCGTGGAGCGCATTGCCCGCATCATGCCCTCTGCCGCCGAGGGCGAGTCACCTGAAGGCGCCGAAGTGTTGCCGACATCGGTGGAGCCGCAGTTGCCGCAGCCGACTGCTGAGCTCGTGCCCCCGGTGGCAGATGCCGGAGCAGGGGCTCCCGCACCTGTAGCTCCCGTTGTGGAGGAGGAGACTGCCACGCAGCTGCCACTGAATCTTTTCACCCAGAATAACACTGAACCCGACCATGATGAACATTAAGACATTAGCGATGATGGCCGTGACGGCACTTGCGCCGTTGGCTCAGGGACAACAGGTGCTGCCTGTTGCCGGGGATGACAATCATGCCGCCGTGACCGAAACGAATGAAGAGCGCGACGTGCGTATGGCCTGGTGGCGCAAGGCCAAGTTCGGCATGTTTATTCACTACGGCCTGTACTCCGGTCTGGCCGGTGAATTTCAGGGAAAGCAGGGGGGCGCTGAGTGGATTCAGACCAACCTCGGTCTGGATACCGATACCTATGCAGCCGAGGCTCTGCCCCTGTTCCGTCCCGCACCGGGGTGTGCGGATGATTGGGCAGACCTGGCCGAACAGGCCGGCTGCCGTTACATGGTGCTGACATCCAAGCACCACGATGGCTTTGCTCTGTTCGATACCAAGACATCTGATTACAGCTCCGCCAAGGCTGTGGGGCGTGATTTGGTGCGCGAGTTTGTGGTTGCCGCCCGCAAGCGCGGTATGCAGGTGGGCTTGTACCACAGCGTGATTGACTGGCACCACCCCGCCTATGATAATACTATCTGCCCCGACCTCTGCTACCCCGTCAATCAGGCTAAGATGCTGAAGGAGAAGGGAATACCCCGTGACCACGCTACCTATCAGCAGTATCTGCACACTCAGGTGCGTGAGCTGATGAGCAATTACGGCACCATCGACATTATGTGGTGGGATTACTCGCAGGGCGCTGCCGAGGGTGAGCGCGGGTGGAAAGCTCCCGCTCTCATTGACATGTGTCGTGAGTTCAACCCCAACGTCATCATGAACAACAGACTGTACTCCTTCTCGGGCTTCGATGCCTCCCGCGATGGCGTACAGCTTGACCTGCGCTGCGGCGATTACACCACACCCGAAAAACGCATTCCGGCTCGCGGCTACCCCGGTATCGACTGGGAATCCTGCATGACGGTGGGCGATAAGTGGGGCTACAACCGTTACGATGTGAACCTGAAATCCCCCGCTACCATCATACGTCAGCTGCAGCAGTGCGCAGCCAAGGGCGGTAACCTGCTGCTCAATATCGGCCCGCGCGCAGACGGCAGCATTCCCGAGGGGGTGCGCGAGGTGTTCGAGCGAGTCGGTAAGTGGATGGCGGTGAATGGTGAGTCCATTTACGAGAGCACCCCGGTTTTTGCCGATATCACACTGCCTGAGGGGTGGATGTGCAGTCTGGTGTATGAGGATACCTATCTGTTCCCGCCCGATTTGCAGACGGAGAATGACGTGGAGCTGCTGATTCCCGCTCACGAGATTGATACCGTTGAGCCTGAGGTGCTTGGTCAGCCCGATTGTAAGGTGTCGGTGGAGCGTATCGTGCTTCCCGGCAAGGATGAGCCGCGTGCCTTCATGCGCTTTGTCATTCCGGCTGCCGCCTGGAAGAATGCTCCCGAGGGCCTGCCGGTTATCAAATTGATTTACGCTCACTGATAAATCGCCGCTTCCGCCGCTATGTCCCGCTCCACTGCTTACTCCCTGCCTGCGCTGGTTGGTGGCCAGTATGTGCTCTCAGCCGTGCTGAGCGAGACGGCCGATACCATCCTTTACTCTGCTACGCAGAAGGATATGCGCCGCGAGGTGGTGGTGGAAACCCTTCGCCCCTCGCTGGCTGATGACCCCGTGAGGGTGCACTCCTTTCTGGAGAAAGCCCGCGTGCAGGCCTGCATGAGCGGTGGCGTCATTGCCGCCACCCTCGAGCTGTTCCATGCGGACGGCACCTGGCATCTGGCCAAGGAACGCGTGGAGGGCGTGCCGCTGGATTCCATGGTGGCTGAGGGTAAACAGTTGCCCGCCTGCGATGTCTGCGACCTCATGCAGATGCTCTGTCACATCTGCATCGGCATGGATATCGAGGGCATAGCTGCAGAGCCCTTCCACCTGCATTACCTTTATTATCAGAACCCCGGGTTCCGCCTGCGTAACCCGGCGCTGGGGGGACCCCGTGAGCGCACGTCGACCCGCCGCGTGCTCACGGCTGCAGCTGCAGAGTTGCTCGAGCTGGTGGACCTCTGCTCACCGCGTGCTACCGAGCTCTGTGATGTGCTGCACCGCATGCAGCACTCCGCCAACTGGACCCCGCTCAGCCCTATTTACTACGACGAGGAACTCGTGCGCCTGCAGCATTACTTCTGTGATTATCAGTCCTGATTTCCCGCGGCGCAGCCCCCAAGCTCTATACAATGTAAATTGTACATTGTAAATTGTACATTGTAAATTGTACATTGTAAATCCGAATAACTCCCTGTTTCAAACGTGTTTGCCCTGCCGTATGCGTGATTTTGCTTGCAATTCAGGGGATTTTGTTGTACTCTGCCCGCGTTATGTGGACAGGACGTTTTTCTCAGGCTACGGCCGACCTGGTGTTGCAGTACGGTGAATCCGTATCGTATGACTGGAAACTTTATCGCCATGACATTGCCGGCTCAATAGCGCATGCCCGCGCCCAGCTGAATGCCGGCATGCTCACGCCGGAGGAGTTCAGCGCCATCGAGCAGGGGCTCAAGGGCATACTGGCCGATATCGAGGCCGGTAAGTTCGAGTGGTCTATCAAACTCGAGGACGTACACATGAACATCGAGAGTGAGCTGACCCGCCGCATCGGCGCCCCGGGTGCCAAGCTGCACACGGCTCGCTCCCGCAATGACCAAGTGGCAACCGATACCCGCCTGTACTGCCGCGCTGAAATCGATACTACCCTCGAACTGCTGCGCAACCTGCAGCGAGCCCTCGTGGCGAAGGCCGAGGAGTACGCCGAAATCCGCATTCCCGGCTATACACACCTGCAGCGTGCTCAGCCGGTTACCATCGGTCACCACCTGCTGGCCTACGTGGAGATGCTGGGCCGCGATGTGGAGCGCCTGAGCGATTGCCGCCGCCGCGTGAACGTGAGCCCGCTGGGCTCAGGTGCCATTGCCGGCTCCACCATCAATCTGGACCGTGCCGCCATTGCCGCTGAGCTGGGCTTTGATGGCGTAACCGAGAACTCGATGGACGCCATCGCCGACCGCGATTACATCATGGAGACCCTCTTCTGCCTGTCCGTCATTGGTACTCACCTGAGCCGCCTGAGCGAGGACCTGGTGCTGTGGAGCAGCTCTGAGTTCGGCTACTGCACCCTGTCCGATGCCCACACCACCGGCTCCAGCCTCATGCCCCAGAAGAAGAACCCCGACGTCTGCGAGCTGACCCGCGGTAAGTCCGGCCGCCTGTACGGTAATCTGGTGAGCGTGATGGTGGCGGTGAAGGGGCTGCCCCTCACCTATAACCGTGACCTGCAGGAGGACAAGGAGCCCCTCTTCGACTCCTTTGCCACTGTCAGTCTGGCACTGCGCGTGAATGCCGAGATGATTGCCGCCATGCGCATTAACCCCGATCGCTGCGAGTCCGCCGTGAGCGACCCGCTGCTGCTTGCCACTGATTTGGCTGACTATCTGGTGCGCCGCGGCGTTCCGTTCCGTCAGGCTCATGAGCTGGTGGGCCGTGCCGTGGCCGTATCCGTGAGCAGTGGAACTCCGCTCAACTGCCTGAGCCTCGAACAGTTCCGTGAGATTTCTCCCGAGTACGGTGACGACGTGCACAGCGTGTTCAACCTCGACCGCGCTTTCTCGCTGCGCACCAATCCCGGCGCGCCCAACCCCGCCAACACTGAGCGCCGCTTGCAGTACTGGAAGTCGCTGCTCGCCTGAGAACGCTGAAATATTCCCCCCCGGCGGAGCCGCCTGTGCCAATACGGGCGGCTCCGCCTTTTATCTTTACTATTTGCACTCAGTGTGCTATAAATCTCTGCAAGATGAAGCTTTCCTACTACTTATGTCTGATGGTCAGTGGCCTTACTTGTGCGAGTCTCTCAATTGCTGCCGGGGAAAAAGAGTCGGCTTTTGACTGCTACCTCCGCGCCGCAAAGTCGGGGCAGCCTGAGGCTCAGTACCGCTTGGCTGTCATGTACAGAGAGGGCAGAGGTTCTCAAAAGAATTTCGAGGAATACTTATGGTGGCTCAACAAGGCCGCTGAAGCCGGGCATGTGACGGCTCAGTTTGAGCTCGCCGCTCGTTATCAGATGGGTGGCAATTTAGATGAGACTCCGCAAGAGGAGGAAGCCAGAAATCAACTGGCAGCGAAGTGGTGCCGCCGGGCGGCAGAGCAGGGGCACGTTGAAGCGCAGTGGATTATGGGGATTCTCTGTCGTTACGGGATGGGTGTGCCGGAGTCCGCAACGGAGGCGGTTGAGTGGTATCGACTGGCTGCAGAGCAGGGGCATGCAAAGGCTCAATGTGACCTTGGCGACATGTACGAGGCGGGAGAAGGGGTGCCCCAATCCTTTGTCGAGGCGGAACTTTGGTACCGCCGGGCGGCTGCTCAGGGCGATGAGGATGCTGTAAAGGCTCTGGAAAAGCTGCCCGAAAAAGCTGCCGGTGAGGAAGATATATCGATCGATATCGATTTCTGATGCGCTTGCGCTTGTTTATTACGTCACGCCCGCATATTTTCCTTGCCTTTTGGGGCGTAAGAGAGTAACATATCCGCGACTTGCCGCGCAGGCTTGTCTCTACACTCATATCAATTTTTAACACATTTTCCTGCAATGGACTTTATTTCCCCCACAGTAGCTGCACTTTCACCTTCTCTCACGCTGGCTGTTACCAACAAGGCTAAAGAGATGAAGGCCAAGGGTGAGCAGGTATACGGTCTTGCCGGTGGCGAGCCCGACAAAGATACCCCGGAGAACATCAAGCAGGCCGCCATCAAGGCTCTGGAGGATGGCGCCACCAAGTACACCCCTTCCGTAGGTCTGCCCCAGCTGCGTCAGGCCATCGCCGACAAGCTTAAGCGCGACAACAACCTCGACTACAGCATCGACCAGATTTGCGTATGCTCCGGCGCCAAGCCCGCTGTATATGCCGCTCTGCGCGCTACCGTGAGCGAGGGCGACGAGGTTATCATTCCCTCCCCCTACTGGGTGAGCTACCCCTCCATGGTTCAGCTCTGCGGCGCTACCCCCGTATTTGTGGAGACCAAGGCCGAGAATGGCTGGAAGATTACTGCCGAGGAGTTCGCCAATGCCATGACTCCCCGCACCAAGATGATTATCCTCACCACCCCGCACAACCCGACCGGTGCCGTTTATACCGAGGAGGAACTGCGCGCCATCGGTGAGGTTGCTGTGGACGAGGACATCCTCATCATTGCCGACGAAATCTACGAGCACCTCATCTACGACGGCCAGAAGCACGTCTCCATGGCCTCCCTCAGCCCCGAGCTCTACGACCTGACCATCACCATCAACGGCTTCTCCAAGGGCTATGCCATGACCGGCTGGCGCCTGGGTTACACGGCCGCTCCCGCCGGTATCGCCAAGTACATCAAGATGATTCAGGACCACTGCTCCTCCAATGCCACCACCTTCTGCCAGTACGGCGCCATCGAGGCTCTGACCGGTGACCAGTCCTTCATCGCCGACCTGCGCGAGGAGTACGACTTCCGCCGTCAGTACGTCTACAGCCGCCTCAGCGCCATGCCCAAGATTAAGGTTGTGGAGCCCAAGGGTGCCTTCTACTTCTTCATCGACACCACCGAGCTCGGCATCGGCTCCCTCGAGCTCTGCGAGAAGCTCCTGGATCGCTACAAGGTGGCCGCTATCCCCGGCATCGCTTTCGGCAACGACAACGCCATCCGCATCTCCTACTGCACCTCGCTCGACGTGCTGAAGGAGGGGCTGGATCGCCTCGAGGCCTTCTGCAAGAAAGCCTGAGTAGCCACTCACAGCTGATATCCTTTCTCACCGCTGCCTGCACTCCTGCTCGCAGCGGTGATTTTTTTGTGGCATGCACACACGGAAAATCTGCTTTCGGCTTGACTTTTAGTCCTCCCTCTGCTTAAATCTCTTCAGACCACTTCCTAAACGCCGGCTTGGCGGAATGGTAGACGCGCTCGACTCAAAATCGAGTTCCACGAGAGTGTGGGTTCGAGTCCCACAGCCGGTATAAAACAGGTGCTGTAAATGCATGACAGCGCCTGTTTTTTCGTTTTGCGAATACATATAGCATCTAACTCTTTTTATAACATGAAACCGTCTCTCTTCATCCTGCCCCTTCTGGCTGTATGTGCTGTACAAGCTGAGGTGTTATATCCATCGTCTTACACGAGAGTGGATATTGATTCTCCCACAGACTTTAAGATTGGAACTATCGGATCCAGAAACTACGGCGATAAGTTGTATGCTTTTGTATTGGAAACAGATTTAAAGCTTGAGAACGATACCTCTGTGTCGGCTTTGATGAACAATGGTTACATATATATTACCTCTGATACCACAGACCCTGTCGACTTCACTGCAACCGAGCTGACTGTTCGAGTTCTTGATTCTACAAAGACCGGGACATCCGCTTCAAAAAGAACATATCAATGGACCGGTTTGGACAATGTTACCATTAGCAAGAACAGAGTGAATTCAGTAAGCGGGTCTAAAACCTCTACTAAGGATACGCGCGCAGTTAGAGGCATGTTGTCAGGCTCCGGTAATTACCAGGCTTTCTCTATAAGCCAAAATGAAGGTAAGATTACCATTTCCAATAATATCGCAGAAAACCCTGTCAATAATGCCCTGCATGTATACGGAGCTGCTATTGCGGCCACCGGCCAAGGTTCGTCGATAACAATCGATGGCAATGCCGGAGGTGTTACCATAACCAATAATCATGCACTAGAAAACGCCGGGAGTACCAAAATCGCAGCAGGTGGTGCTCTGTATGGCTATAGTGGTATTTCTGTAAGTGAAAATCGGGGCGTGGTTGATTTAAGTGCGAATACAGCAGAGAGCTCCTACCGAGCCATAGGCGGACTTGCTACCTTGCAATCTTCGGCTTTTGAGGTGTCTGAAAATACTGAGGGTGTTAAAATAGACAATAACACAGCAAAAAGCTCAAAAAGCGAATCTACATATAATTGGCTTGCAGATGGCGGCGCTATCAGTAGCTATGGCTCGAGCTCCGCTGGCGTAAAAATTTTGGACAACCAGGGTGGCGTATCTATTTCCGACAACAAGGCTATCACTTCCGGCGCAGGGGCGAGCGGTGGTGCCATGAGCGTAGGTTATGTTGATATTTCCGGTAACAAGGGAGAGCTGATAATTCAGAATAACTATACTGAATCGAGCCTGTCCATGAGTAGCCCTCTGAGCAGTAAGGGCGGAGCATTCTATGTCATAGGCTCCTCCGCTAGTTCCGGTTCCGCTGCAGCTGCGTTGCGAATTTCCGATAACGAAACCGTAACCATCTCCGGTAACCACGCGGATACAAAAGCCGGTTCTGCTGCCGGTGGTGTGGTGTATGGATATGGTTCACTTTCAAAAGTGGACATCAGTGGTAATGGAACGGTGGACATTAGCGGTAACTACGCGTCCGGTGTAAGTGGAGCCCAAGGCGGTGCTATCTATACTTCATCCGGTGTATTTATTGAGGGCAATGAATCAGTTACTCTGGCGGGTAATTACGAAAAGGTGACCGATGCCGGAACCGGGGTGGTAACATACAGGCTTCGCAGCATCTACCAGGACAACTCATCTATAACCACGGATGCGACTCAGCTTGAAAATTCCCAGTTCCGATTAATGGCGGCAAAGGGCAACACTATCGAAATCCAGGACTCCGTGTACAGTAATCGAAAAAAGATTGACGTCGTATTCAATGGAAGTTATGGCGAGATGGAGAAAGGCGAAGGAACCATTCGTTTTACCGGCAAATATACCGAAAGCGTACTTCAGGAGCTTAAAGATGGGTGTAATGTTACGGCAGAAGAAATTGTAGCATCAAGAACCAGTGAATTTGCCAGTGAAATTAAGCTCATGGGTGGGCGTTTAGAGTTGACTGATGAAGCTTGTCTGAAAGGTGTTGGCTTCAATGCTGCTGCAGGTAGTGGTGCGGTGCTGTCGTTGCAGAATGCTACGTTTGAAAACAAGTTTATAAACGAATCTTATTTGCAGACCGGTATTGTTACATTTAACTCAGGCACAACACTGGAAGTGGCAGGTATCAATAATACCCTGACTGCCCAGACTCTGAATATGGAGGATAACAGCACCATGAAGTTTATGCTCTCTGAAGATGCTGCGACCTCTTCTATGTTGACCCTCGATGTTGCGGGAGGTCTTACAAAAGATGTTTTTGACAACATTATCATTGAATTGTCAGGTGTGAGGACTGTCGGAGAAGGTACCTATCATCTGCTTTCTCTTTCAGATTCCTGTTCGTACACACCGGATATTGATTGGGATGAAGAAAAAATTACCCTGGCAGGAGTTACTGATGCCAGTTTGCTGTGGTCAGGAAATGATCTTATGGTCATAATAGTCCCTGAACCGGCCACTGCCACACTGTCGCTGCTGGCCTTGTCCATGCTTAGTGCAAGACGTCGACGCAAATAAATTGAGTCAATCAAAAGACGGCAGATGGCGTGGGGGTAATTTAATATCGCCCTCCTATGATTATGGAGGGATAGTCAGACTCTCGCTCTCAGTAAGAAGCGTAGATTGGGATTACGTGAGCCATTATTTATATATAATTGGGAGATGCTGACATATGTGTACGGTATGAGCCATACCGGGCTTGTGAGGGTAACGGGCACATCCACTCCCACAAACATGATGGCAGAGAGGGGATAGGCGTACAGCGCGTGCGCATCTGCAGAGATATAGGTGGAGGGGCGCTCTTCTTTCGAATCGGAGCTGTATTCGGTATTCAGCCCGGCAGCCAGGCCGTCCGCCACATTCAGTTCGACGCGCCTTTTCCGTGGCATGGCTATGTAGGTGGGCGTTACGCCTTGGGCCAATCTTCCTGTACTTGCGTCAACTCGGGGTATTGACGGCAGATTTCATGCCAAATAGCAACCACTCGTTCCTTTTGAGAGGGCTCATAGTGCAGCAAGCTGTGGCGTTGGCCATAGGAATCTGTAACATAGAGCTCCGGTTTTATCGTTTGGCTATGATCATTGGGGTCTGAGGAACTCGCCCGTCGCATCATGATTTGGCTTCTGCGCCCGAGCATGATGTAGCGAGTACGCTTGAACCACAGCAGCTCGAGATGAATCACCAGAGCGTTGTTGCCGAACGTCAGATATTTTTCCCCCACCAAAAGTACAGAGCCCGGATTGTAAAACACAAGGCCGGGGCCGCTACAATGATAGCTCCCGCTAATCGAGCGATAAGTTCCTCTTGGTTGCTGCCACATACTTTCAGGCAACAGGAAGGCAGAATACTCATCAACAGTACCGCAACAAGGGAAATCAGCACTTTCAGCCAACACGCTACAGGCTCCCGAAGGTCTATATGCTCTTGTCCGTTATGATTCATGGATGTTGTTTGTTACGTACATTACATCAATTCCTACCGCAAGATGCAAGCGTGGAATGACCGATAGGCATTTCTTCTTGTTTTCTGAAAAATTGTGTGATAGAATACGGGGCGATGAGATTATTTTACTCCATGCTCCTGCCGTTGTTTCTGGTTGCCGGTTCTCCGGCTCAGGGCGTCCATGCGGCTGCTGCAACAGCGCAAGCTGCATCTGCCGTGCAGCTGCCGTACGAGAATGTAGAACAGCTGTTGCAGATTGCCCGCAATATCCATATCGAGTCCGATTGGTATGCGGATAATTACGGCACCGCAAACCATTCAACGGAAAGAATCGCCAACGGGGCAGTGTCTGCCTATGGTAAGGAGGATGGCAGTGATGCTCACTCCCCGGAGCTGCAGTTGGAATGTGTTATTAAGCTGTTTTTAACCAGTCCCGAATCGGCCGAGCTGGCATGGTTTAAAAGCACGAAGCCGGAAATCCGCGTGATGATTCTTGCCACGTTTTATTGCGGTATGAAAGAAAAGCTTTGTTGTTTCCCGTATTTCGGAATGTACGCGGAAAATTGCTTCGGGGATGCTGTCGGCGCTCAACGTGAAGCGGAATTGCGCTGGGTGCAGGAGAACAAGAACGCGCTGCGCACTGTCCTGCGCCCGCTGATTGCTCAGGCTCGCAAGATGAAAAAAGAAAGTTCCTTCGATGGAACATAACTCCGACCTCTGATTGAGACCGGTGGTGAGTCTACAAAGCAAAAAGCTCAGTTCCCGGGGGAACTGAGCTTTTGCCTATGAAAATGGATAACTCCTTGTGAGCTGCGAAGCTTAGCGGATGGTCTTCACGGTCACGGCCTCCTTACCTACGCGCTCGCGGAGGTAGTTGAGCTTGGCGCGGCGCACTTTACCGCGGGTCACAACCTCAATCTTGGCAATCTTGGGAGTGTGTACGGGGAAGGAGCGCTCCACGCCCTCGCCGTAGGAAATCTTACGAACGGTGAAAGCCTCGTTCACGCCGGCGCCACGCTTGCCGATCACAATGCCCTGGAAAATCTGCACGCGTTCCTTACCGCCTTCGATCACGCGGCAGTGAACCTTTACAGTGTCACCTACGTTGAAGGGAGTCACGTCGTCCTTCAGCTGCTCTTTTTCGATGGTATCGAGAATGTTCATCCTTGTCTCTCCTTGTGTGCTAATAAATGTTTCAGGAGCCTCTCGGCTCTGGCGGTTGCGGGAGTATACACTATTTTTGTGTTCTTGGCAATCCAAATTTGTGCAGATGGCACATTTTTTTTAATTTTCCTGATTATTCAGGTCAAATCTGAGGGGTGATAAGCAGGTCTGACAGGCGCTCGCGCCCGGCCGGAGTGTAGGGGGCAGGGGCGCTCAGGTCGGCGGTGCGGCGTGCACTCACGCTGCGCAGGACGGCGCAGACACCCAGCGGGCCGCTGATGGTGAACTGCCAGTGCAGGGTGGAGTTGCCGATTTTCTGCAGCGCGGCCTCCACGGTGTATTCGTCCCAGAATCGCAGCGGGGCTGCGTAGTCGGCCTCGATGTGCACGCGTGGGTAGGCGAAGTTGTCGGGCCTGAATCCGCGGGCGTTGAGGGCGTAGAGCTCGGCTTCCTCCATCAATCGGAAGTAGTTGGCGAAGTGGACGATGCCGGCGGCATCCGTCGCGTGGAAAGGCACGCGGCCCTTGTGAACGAAAGGAGGCATGGGAATGTTGAATGTTGAATGTTGAATGTTGAATGTTGAATGTTGAATGTTGAATGTTGAATGTTGAATGTTGAATGTTGAATGCAAGCCGCCGAGCTTGTCAATAGTGGGTTAGTAATAATAGCTGCGGGAGGAGGCGGAGCCGAAGCGGCGGCGGATGTCGTCGGCCTTGGCATTCCAGCCGGCATCCTGCACTTCGGAGATGTTGATGATGTCCCCCTCCTGATTGGTGCGGATGTAGAGCACGGCCACGCGTTTGCCGTCTGTAACGGTAAGGAAGCGGGTTCGGCTGTCAAAAATACTGTCGACGGAGGCGACGTCGAGGTCGCTTTCATCCCTGAGCTGTGCGCGGTAACTGACGGGAACATTCTGCAGGCCGAGCCATTGCTCTGCCTTGACTTTGGGTGTGTTGGCAAAGAGTTCGTTGTCTGAGATATGTTTCATGACCCGGTAGGCAGCATGCACGGCGGGGAAGGTGGCTCTGCGGGTGCCATCGGGCAGCTTGACGTATTGGTACATGGTGCGCATATCGCGCTGCAGAGCCTGCTCGGGGGTAGGCTGGGGGAAGAGGAAGAACCACCCGATGATGGCTGCGATGAGTGTGAGCCAGCCGGCAGTTTTCCAGTTACTCAGCATGCGCAGGCGGCGAAGAATGGCGCGGTAGAGGCTCAGTCGCTCTTCGTCGGCACCACCGAACAGGAAGTTCGGCTTGGCTTTCTTCGGGTTTGCCAGAATCTCTTTCACGGTCAGGGCCTTCGAGGGGTCGAGGATGTCGGCGTCCACGCTGTTGATATCGTCTGCAATTTCCACAGGCTCAGGCGGGTAGAGGAAACGCAGCACCACCAGACGTGTGAACATGGTGATACCCAGCACGCAGAACATGTAGAGCATGCCCTTGGCCAGTTTACCGTCCTCGTACTCAAAGGTGGGGTGCACAAGCTCAGGGCAGGTGGCTGTCAGCACCGGCCAGGCAACCAGCGCGGTACCCATGACCAGCAGCAGAGAGCTGAACCACACCAGATTGCGCCGGGGGCCCGCTACGCTCACCAGCTCCATGAAAAGGAAAGGGGCCAGCCACATCCAGGGCTTGAAATCATAGTAAGTGATACCCTGCACATAATCCAGCGCCGGGTTGGCGGGCATGATGCTGTCGGGATAGGAAAGCACATACAGCAGCGCCAGGGCACCGGCTGTACACAGAATCATGCGCATTGCTATGGAAATAAACCTGAGCATGCTCATTATATTACGGCAAGCTCCCCCTCGCTGTCAAGATTACGTTCCGTCACAAATGAGTTACAGCCCTGCAACGGTGAAGCGAAAAAGCCCCCTGAAAAGGGGCCTTTTGAATAGCATTTCTGCGGTGCGCTCCTATCAGAAGAAGTAGGAGGCATTCAGAGCCCGGTCTTCGTTGAGTTGGTTAGAACCGCTTACGCGCCCATACTAAAATCAGATATGGTTTCAATATGTATGTTAGTGCTTGACTACAGTCTGCAATGTCTGATATTATGCCGATACATCAACAAATTAACTACGTATATGGAAATGGATGAAGAAAATTACCGTGGAATGGGAATCAGCCGACTTCAGTATATTGGTCTTCTGTCGGCGCTTTGCAATCAGGGCGATGCTGAAGGTCGTTACCTGATGGGTGAGCTGTATGAGGAGGGGGAGGTCGTGGAGCGTGATATGGATGAGGCTATGCATCTCTACCGTTTGGCGGCAGAACAGGGCTTTGCAAAAGCGCAGCACAGGCTGGGTTACAAGTATTTCATGGGTACAGATTGCGAGCTGAACCTGTCGGAGGGAGTGCGTTTTATGTGCCTTGCAGCGGAGCAAGGCAATGTAATGTCGTTGTTTGGTCTGGGCATGGCTTATCTGGCTGGACGTGGTGTGGAGCGGAATGTTGAGCTGGCTTTGGAGTACTTCCGCCGCTCTGCAGCCGGCGGATATGAACCGGCAGTAAAAATGCTTACTTCAATCGAGCAGGAGGGGGTGTCCCCTCAGTCTGAATATGTGGCCATGTTTGTGCAAATGACCGGGGCGGAGGAGCAGTTGGTGCAGGCTTACCGTCAATACAGCTCAGAGGACGAGGGGGAGCGGCGCGCTTCGTTTCATAAGGTGAGAGCTTTGGCTGAGACCGGATATGGAAAGGCGTGTTTTGTATTAGCCTATATGTATCTATACGGTATGGGGACAGAGCACAACGAGGGGAAGTTTGTGGTTTGGTTGAGCCGTGCCGCCGAGGCGGGATTTCCCGAGGCTCAGGACCAACTGGCCGGTTTGTATGCCAGAGGTGAGCGTGTGGAGCAGGATTATGCCGCTGCTGCTTATTGGCGTACATTAGCGGCAGAGCAGGGGCTGGTAGCCTCGCAGCGTTCGCTGGCCGCCCAATATATCAGTGGTGACGGCGTGCCGCAGGATGATGCTGCCGCTGCCTATTGGTATTTGCAGGCTGCCGAGCAGGGAGACGCGCAGGCTCAGTATCTGCTGGCCTTGAAATATCGGGATGGTAAAGGAGTGGAGCAGAATTCAGAACAGATGCTGCACTGGCTGCAATGCTCTGCTGACCAAAAGTTTGCTCTTGCTCAGCTTTTGCTCGGCATGAGCTATGCAGTGATGGCTGATTGGCAAAATGCGATTCCTCTCTTTACGTCTGCCGCTGAGCAGCAAGATTGGCAGGCAATGGTTTGCCTGGCTGCTCTGTATGCTCGCGGTGTGGGGGTGAAGCGCAGTCTTGACCGTGCTGAGGATTATAATCGGATGGCGAGTAAGTATGCCTCTCATGAAGAGCGGGTTGAGTGGTACAATGATTTCCTCCGCCGGGCGAAGCTGTAAAAGAGATGGCTCGGTCTCTTTTATGGACGGCGCCACAAACTTAACAGACCTGCCGGTGAGCAGGTCTGTCGGTGGGGAAGTTTACTCGCTTTCTCGACCCAGCAGCAGGTGCAGGTGGCGCAGCTCGCCGGTGCCGTGGGTGGTGGCAATCTGCAGCAGTCGCTCCTCGACATCGGGGGGCGGGGGCAGGCAGGTGGAGGGCAGGTCGGCGGTGAGCAGCTCGAGGGCGCAGGCATTGTGCAGGGCGAGGGTGGTCTCGATAAAGCACATGCGGGTGGGTTCCTCGAGAATGAAGTTGAGCGGCTTCTTGTCGTTGAGTACGCGGTGGGGCGGTATCTTGGTGCCGAACTCATCATCAATGCCCATGTTGGCCAGAAGCACGGGGGAGGCAATGAGAGCTTTGCTGTCCAGTCGGTTGTGCAGGGCATTGATGCGGCCGGTGGCGGTGACCACGCACCAGGCATGCAGCACGGTGTCGTTGAGGTCCTCGAGGTCGTTGACGTTCACAAAGCCTATGTCCCCGGGGAGTTCGCCGGCTTTGTCCTCAACATCGGCCACCATGATTTTCATGCCGTTCTTGCGGGCATAGTGCACAATGCCACGGCCAACCTTGCCATAGCCCACGACCAGCAGGCGGCGCCCCTGTAAATCACTGTACCCCAGCTGAGTCAGTGCGCGGAAGAAACTCTCACCCGTACCAAGTGTGGTTTCCACTCGTTTAATGCGCCCCTCATCGGCCACGATAACCGGGCGACGGGCTCGCTCATAGACGGGCACACCGGAGCGTGTGAGCTCGGCATAACCCAGAGAAGGGGTGTAGCGGGAGCACTGAGCAGCGCAGTCCAGCACGATATCGAAGTTATTCTGCCCTTTTTCCACCGTCTTGATACCGAAGTCGGGCAATATAGCAGCTATTGCCGGGTCGGTGGGCATGGTGGTGCTTTGGGGCACGTAGACCTCCGCACCGGCAGCGAGCAGGGCCATGAACTTGCCCAGGGTGTTGCGGTACAGGGGGGTGGCATCCAGCACACGCAGGCCGGCCAGCGGTTGGGTTTGAGCCCATTCGTCTGCCTGATGTAGCAGGGTGGGCCACTCTTCGGGGGGATAGAAGTCCAGCAGGTAATCCTTGATGCGTTGTGCGTTTGCGTTCATTCCTGCGCTTGATTGTAATGCAGTGCCGTAAAAATGCAAGCTTATAGTGTTGTTTTTATTGTCAGATAGCAGAAAATGAGCGGCCTGTGGTAATTTCTTGTTGCATGCGGGCGCGGGCTGTGTTAAATATGGTGTGCGATGGAAAAAACACTGTTCCAGAAAATTGCTGACAAGGAGATACCCTCTGCCATGGTGTATGAGGATGAGCTCTGTGTGGCATTCCGCGATATCACGCCTGTGGCACCTGTGCATGTGCTGCTGGTACCGCGCAAACCCATACCGAGTATTGAGGCCGCCACGGCTGAGGATGCCGCTCTGCTGGGGCACCTCATGCTCAAGGTAGGTGAGATTGCCCGTGCTGAGGGATTGGCCGAGGGCGGGTTCCGTACCGTGCTCAATACCGGTGCCGATGCCGGCCAGACCGTGCCTCACCTGCACATTCATATTATCGGCGGTCGCTCGCTGCAGTGGCCTCCGGGCTAGTATAAAATCGCAGTAACTCGCCACAAAGGGGCGTTCCCGGTGCATGAAGGAGTTTATCCGCCATTACGAGTGGGTGGATTCTCATACGCTCGAAATCGAGTTTCCCACCAATCGGCTCCGGCTCTATTTTCTGGAGTCGGGGGTGGTTCGTTGTCGCTATGTATCGCACCCTGTCTTTGAGAACATACCCAGCTACGGCATAGCGCCGGACTACGTTCCTACCTGTTTGCAGCCCGAGGAATGTGAACGTGAGGACTGCTACGAGTTAAGCACGTCGCGCCTGACAGTGCGTGTGCGCAAGGTTGACGGCGGGCTGGAGTTTATAGAGCGCGCCGGCGGCCGCATGCTCTGTGCCGATGCCGAGGGCATGGGGCACCGCCTGCAGGAGCTCACGGGAGATGAGCTGGTCTGGGTGCTCAAGCACATGCCGGAGCAGGCGCATTTCTTTGCCTTGGGCGACAAGCCCTGCGAGCTCAATCTGCGCGGTAAACGCTTCGAAATGTGGGGCTCCGACCACTACAAGTTCCACCCCGGCAGTGACCCGCTCTACAAGAGCATACCTTTCTTCCTTTGCCTGAATGGCGGTTTGCAGTATGGTATATTCTTCGACAATACCATGCGCTCGTACTTTGATTTCGGCAAGGAGCGCGCGGACCGCCTGTTATTCGGGGCTGACGGTGGGGTGATGGATTACTATTTCATCTGTGGCGAGTCTGCGCTTGATACCGTGCAGACCTACACCCGCATGACCGGTCTGCCCCCCATGCCTCCCCTTTGGGCCTTGGGCTATCACCAGAGCAAGTGGAGCTATTACCCCGAGAAGGTGGTGAATGATTTGGCGGCCGAGCTGCGAGAGCGTCGCATGCCCTGCGATGCCATTCATCTGGATATTCACCACATGAAGGAATATCAGGCTCTGACCTGGGATCGTACGCGTTTTCCTGACCCTCCCGGCATGATTTCTCGCTTGGGAGAGCAGGGGTTCAAGGTGGTGACAATTATTGACCCCGGCATTAAGGTAAACCCCGATAACTACGTGTGGCGCAGCGGGTTCGAGCGCAATGTGTTCTGCCGCAGGCACGACGGTGCTCTGCTCTCGGGCGAGGTCTGGCCCGGCACCTGTACCTTCCCCGACTTTACCTCACCTGTCACGCGGGAATGGTGGGCCAACCTCTTCCGCCGCCAGATTGCTGAGTACGGTGTGCGGGGTATCTGGACTGACATGAATGAGCCGTCCATTTTCCCCGACCGTACTTTCCCGTCAGATACGCGTCACAATTACGATGGCTTTTACTGCTCGCACCTGAAAGCCCACAACATCTACGGCCAGTGCATGGCGCGCGCTACTCGGCAGGGTATGGAGAAGTTTGCGCCCGAGCGTCGTCCGTTCGTGCTCTCCCGAGCCGGGTTTGCGGGTTTGCAGCGCTGGGCTGCCACTTGGACGGGGGATAACGATGCCGACTGGCAGAACCTGAAGATGGCTAACCTTATGGTGCAGCGACTGTCTGCCAGTGGTGTGTCGTTCTGCGGGGCCGATACGGGCGGTTTCCTGGGGCATCCCACGCCTGAGCTATTCTGCCGGTGGATGCAGATGGCGGCCTTCCACGTATTCTTCCGCAATCATAACAACGGCGAATACGGCGGTCAGGAGCCCTGGTGCTTTGGCCACACCGTCGAGGAACTCGTGCGTCGCGCCATCGAGAACCGCTACCGACTGCTGCCGTACTTCTACACACAGTTCTACCGCTACAGCCGGCAGGGTACACCTATTATCCGCTCGCTGGCGCTCATGTACCCCGATAATCCCGATACCTACTGGCGCAGCAGCGAGTTCTTCGTGGGCGATGCTCTTTATGTGGTACCGGTTCACCGACCGGGCGAGACAGGGCGCTTCATGTACCTGCCGCCGGGACGTTGGTATTCATACTGGACTGATGCTCAGGCGCCCGATACCTCGACCGAGGCCTGGGTGCCCACGCCCTTGTCGCACATTCCTGTATTTGTGAAGGGCGGCTGTGTGGTTCCCCGCTGGCCGGTGCAGCAGTATGTGGGCGAGCTTCAGGACCCGCAGGTTACGCTTGATTTGTGGTGGGCTCCGGAGGTGGAGCAGAAGAGCGAACTCTATGAGGATGAGGGGGATGGCTATGGCTACCGCCACGGGCGCTATATGCTGCACTGCTTTGAGTACAAAGCTCAGTTACGCTCCTTCGTGCTCACCCACCAGGTGAACCTGCATGCTGAGCAGAGTGAGCGCAGGTTTGAGTTTGCTCTGCATTCTCTGCCGCCCTCTGCTGCCCCGCTTGTCGAGGTGGACGATGCACCCGTTGCCGGTGAGTTCGATGAAAATCACGTTTTCCGAGCAACTCTGCCGCTTGATTTTGCTGAGTTACGCATACAATTCTGATACAAAGTAAGGCCATGAAACGCGACACGATGGATAAGATTCTGAACCGCCTGGAGCACTTGGGCACAGAGGAATTGCGGCAGTTATTTCTGCGTCTGGCCTCTGAGAAAGGTTTGCTGCAGGATGTTTTTGACGCGTTGCGTGACGGGCTGATTTTGTTCGATTGTGACGGCGTGCCTCGCTTTGCCAATAAGTCGGCATGTGCTATCTACAATCGCAATATCAAGGAGTTGCTGCATGTTCCCTTTGAGCGATTGGTGGGGGGGACATGTACATGGCAGGAGGTCTGTAATAGCGGAATTGCCATTTCGCGCGACCTGCATGTCAATTACCCCGAGGAGCGTCATTATAATTTCCTGATGAGCCCGGTGGCAGATGGCTCTGAGTACCTACTGCTGATTCGGGATGATACGGAAAGCATGGCTCGCGGTGAGGAGGATGCCGAGGCGGAGCAGTTCAATCTGGTTACTTACATGGCGGGAGCCGTGGCTCATGAAATCGGTAATCCACTCAACTCACTGGGACTCAATTTGCAACTCATGCAGCGCAAGCTTGCCAAGTTGGGGACGGATGCTCAGGAAAAACTGACTCCCTTGCTGGAAAGTGCGCTGGGGGAAACCCGCCGTCTTGATACTCTGCTGCGACAGTTCCTGCAATCGGTACGCCCCGGGCGACTGCAGCGCGAGACAGTGCGACTCAATGAGCTGATTGCTCGAGTGCTGGAAGTGTTGGAGCCTGAGATGGCACCGCGTGGCATAGGCATACAGCAGGCGCTCAGTAAAGACTTGCCTGAGCTCAGCGCTGACGGCGGACAGCTCTTTCAGGTGCTTTACAACCTCATACGCAATGCCTTCCAATCCATTCCCGGTGATAAGGGCGGTATCTATATTCAGACTGATTACAATGATACGGACGTGCGCATTATCATCGGTGACAATGGTACGGGTATTTCCCACGAGGTGATGGGTAACATGTACGAGCCCTTCCGCACCACCCGCAAGAAGGGCAATGGTCTGGGGCTGCTTATTGTGCGCCATATCATTAAGGATCACGGTGGCACACTCTCGCTGGCCTCGAAGGAGGGAATCGGTACAACGGTTTCCATCACCATTCCCCGCGCCGATAGAGTAGTGCGTCTGTTACCGTCGTGATGCGTGGCGAAATTGCGTGGCGAAATCGAGATTGCAATTGCTGCGAGTTTCTGTTATAATAGACCTGCATGGGTATGAGTGAGATTAAACGCGCTGCTTTCTGGTCGGGGGTATTATTGATTGTGCTGTTTGCCTGCACCGCGACGCTTTTTGCCGGGTTCGAGTGGGTGAAAGCCCTGCGACTCAGCCCTCTGATTGTTGGTATTCTGCTGGGTATGCTGTATGCCAATACCCTGCGCCATCAGGTGCCGTCCGATTGGGCTCCGGGTATCAATTTCTGCACTAAGCAGGTCTTGCGCACCGGTATTGTGCTCTATGGTTTTCAGATTACTCTCAGCGATGTAATGGCGGTGGGGCTGCCGGCATTGGTCGTTGATGTGGTGGTGGTTTCGTTCACGATTGTTTTCGGTGTGTTGTTGGGTAAACTGTTGAAGATGGACACTCAGACAACTCTGCTGACCTCGGTGGGCAGTTCCATCTGTGGTGCGGCGGCTGTGCTGGGGGCTGAACCCGTGGTGAAGGGCGAGCCATACAAGACGGCTGTGGCTGTGAGTACGGTGGTGATTTTCGGTACCCTTTCCATGTTCCTGTACCCATCCTTATACAGAGCAGGGGTGTTCGATATGAACGCGGAGCAAATGGGGCTCTACACCGGCGGTACGTTACACGAGGTGGCTCATGTCTATGGTGCGGGTGAAGCGATGGATGCCGCCGCAGCAGCCGGTGAGATGTCGATTAAGCGCCCGGCTGTTATCGTGAAAATGATACGTGTGATTCTGCTGGCACCTGTTCTCATTGTGCTGGCTTGCCTGCTCAGCCGCCGTGCAAGTTCTGGAACTGCGACAAAACGCGGGCGTATCAGCATGCCGATTTTCCCCTTCCTGTTCCTTGCTGCCATTGGCTTGAATTCCCTCAATCTGTTGCCACAATGGGGAGTGGAGGGTATACGGGCCACATCGACTTTCATGCTCACCATGGCCATGACCGCACTCGGGGTAGAAACGAGTTTCGATAAGTTCCGCAAGGCCGGGGCCAAGCCTTTTGTGCTGGCTCTGCTGTTGTTCCTGTGGCTGCTGTTCGGCGGCTATTGGCTGGTGAAAGGCGTTACTTACATATTATCCTGATTATGATGAATATACGATTTTGGAGCGGTGTAGCTGTTGCGATTGGCCTGTTGTGTGCTGTTTTCATACCCGACTGGTTTGAGGACCCGGTGGAACTCGCTATTGGTGAGTGGCAGGGGTACCCGAACAAAGTCCGTGCCGAGGTGGATGAACAGCAGGTGCGATGGTATGCCGGTGGTCACCGCGGAAAATTCGCATACACGTGGTTGCAGACCGATACCGAGCCCTACCGAGTGCAGTTCTCAAGGGGTGAGGAAAGTTTTGAGGCTGATGTCATTTTTGAGGGCGATGAGGAAGCCATTCTGCTGCCTCTGGTCATGGACCGTATGCCCGAGATTGCACGTGATTACATACGCAGGCAGAACAAAGCCCGCAACCGTCCGGAAGACGAGCTACGCTTTCTCTTTCGCCGTGTGAAAGAGAAAGCTGAAAAATAACAACCTTTGTAACGTCATTGCTGCTTGACGGTGGGAGCGGGGTCTGGTAGGATATGGGGTCATGAAGAAATGCCTCACATGCCTGCTGATGGCGGCGACCGTACTGTTGATGCTGTGCGGGTGCAGTCGCGAGGAGGAAAACTCGACTGTCATCCGGATGGGCGGTTTTCCGAATGTCACCCATGTGCAGGCACTGGTGGCTCGCAATATGACTCGCAATGGCAATGGCTGGTTCGAGCGCTACCTGCCGGGCTATAAGGTCGAGTGGTATACCTACAATGCCGGTCCCACGGCGATGGAAGCCATTTTCGGCCGCACTGTTGATTTGACCTATGTCGGCCCCAGTCCGGCGCTGAATGCCTATGCCGTGTCTGCCGGGCGCGAGGTGCGCCTGCTGGCCGGTGCTGTAAACGGCGGGGCTGCTCTGATGGTGGCCCCTGAGAGCGGTATTACGCAGGCAGCTGATTTCAAAGGACGCAGCGTCGCTACACCTCAGTTGGGCAATACTCAGGATGTCTCTTGCCGAGCCTGGCTGACACGTAATGGTTTGCGCTGTTCATTGGAGGGCGCCGGTGATTGCAGGGTGAGCCCCACGCCGAATGCCATGCAGCTGCAGCTCATGAAACAGGGCGATATTGCCGCCTGCTGGACTGTGGAACCCTGGGTATCACGGCTTGAGAAAATGGCCGGAGCCCGCCCGTTGGTGGAAGAACCGGATGTCGTGACCACTGTGCTGGTCGGGCGTGTGGGCTGGCTGCGCCGTCACCCGAAAGAGGCCGCAGCTATTATGCAGGCACATAAGGAGCTGACCCAGTGGATTATCGACCACCCGCAGGAGGCACAGCAGCATGTGGTGGCCGAACTGACTGAACTGACGCAGGCGCCGTTTGACCCAGAGCTGGTGCGCTCGGCGTGGAAGCGCCTCAAGCTGACGAACGATATTGATTTGCCGGGATTGCAGCAGTTTGTGACCGATGCTCAGAGTTGCGGGTTGCTGGATAGAGTACCCGCGCTTGATGGTATGCTTTATAAGCCGGAACAGCCGTGAGATTTTATGAAGAAATTAGAACAGGAAATACACGAGTACCCGACCGCTAAACTGTCGGTTGAGCACGTGTGCAAGGATTTCAAAACCAAGGCGGGAACCGTGCGCGCTCTTGACGATGTGTCCCTTACCATCAATGAGGGCGAGTTTGTGTGCTTTGTGGGGCCCAGTGGCTGTGGTAAGTCAACACTGCTCAATATCATAGCCGGTCTCGAGAAGCCGGACAGCGGATTGGCACTCATCGATGGCGTGCCGATTACCGGCCCGGGGCGAGACCGCATGATGATGTTCCAGGAGCACGCTCTCTTCCCCTGGCTGGATGTCATTGGTAACGTGATGTTCGGCCTTAAGCAGAAGCCGAATCTGAATGACAAGGAGCGCTTGGAGGTCGCCAAGTATTATCTCTTTCTCGTAAAGATGGACAAGTTTGCTCACGCGAGCATTCACGAGCTGTCCGGTGGCATGCGTCAGCGTGTGGCGCTTGCCCGTTCTCTGGCCCCTAACCCCAAAATTCTGCTGATGGATGAGCCATTCTCCGCGCTCGATGCCATGACCCGCGAGCAGCTCTATGGCGATATTCAGGAGATCTGGGAAAAACGCAGAAAGACCATCGTATTCGTAACCCACAACGTGCGCGAAGCCGTGTGTCTGGGGAGCCGTGTGGTGCTTTTCTCGCCGCACCCCGGTCGCGTGAGAGAGAAGTTCGAGGTGGAACTGCCTCGCCCGAGAAATATCAACAATCATGACCTTGCCGACCTTTCTCAGCAGATTACCTCTGCACTGAAAGGGTATCAGAATGCCGCCGAATCTGACTGATAAAACATTACTTCTGCTATGAAACGCGCACTTCATACCTTTATTTTCTTTGCCTTGCTTATCGGCATCTGGGCGGCACTCACCGGTGACCTTCTGTGGCTGGGAATCGGTCCGCAGGAACCGCTGTGGTCCCCCTATGTGCTGCCGCCGCCTTCGACTGTGGGGCAATACCTGTGGGACAACACGGTGAACGGCAAAATCCCGCTTTCCATGCTCATTACACTGCGCCGTCTGCTGATTGGCTATGCCATCGGTCTGGTGCTGGGGGTGCCGCTGGGCATGCTCTCGGCTCGATTCCGCTGGGCGAGCGATACGCTGGGTGTTCTTGCCCTGGGGCTTCAGGCTCTGCCGAGTGTGTGCTGGGTACCGCTGGCCTGCATCTGGTTCGGCCAGACAGAGGCTGCCCTGCTGTTTGTGGTCATCATGGGTACACTGTGGAGCGTGCTGCTCTCGACTCAGAACGGCATGAAGAGCGTGCCGCCCATCTATGCCCGGGCAGCGCGTACCATGGGCTCAGGCCCGCTGCATACGCTGGTATTTGTCACCCTGCCGGCCTCTGCCCCCTTTGTGGTGAGTGGCATGAAACAGGGCTGGGCCTTTGCCTGGCGCTCTCTCATGGCGGCAGAGATTTATGTGGCCGTGGTTTCCGGCTTCGGTATCGGTCAGTATCTGCACTATGGCCGCGAGTTGCAGCGCATGTACCAGGTTATCGGTATCATGTTCATTATCATTCTGGTAGGTCTGTTGGCAGACAAGATTCTGTTCTCGCCTGCTGAGCGCTGGCTGCACCGCCGCTGGGGTACCGATAAGGAGTAATTTCAAATTCAGGAGCCGGAGAAATGCAAGCGTGGACAGATGAACTCAAGGCACTGCTGGGTGACTGTGTAAGCACTGAGCCGGATGTGCTGGCTGCTCATGCCGGGGATAAGTGGCATGCGGCATCCTTGCCCGAGGCTGTGGTACTGGCAACGGAAACGGAGCAGGTCGCTGCAGCTATGAAGTTTGCGGCCGAGCGCGGTATACCCGTGACTCCCCGTGGCGCCGGTGTGGGCTATGTGGGTGGTTGTGTGCCGGTGCAGGGGGGACTGGTCATTTCGGTTGCTCCCATGAGGCGGATTATTGAGGTGAACCCGGCCGATGGCGTGGCTGTGGTGCAGGCCGGTGTGCTGACGGCTGAACTTCAGCAGGCCTGTGCTGAGCTGGGGTGGTTTTACCCGCCCGATCCGGCCTCCCGCAAGGAATCGAGTATCGGCGGCAATATCGCGACGAATGCCGGTGGTCCCCGCTGTCTGAAATATGGCGTGACCCGTGCTTATGTGCTGGGGCTTGAGGTTGTACTGCCCGATGGCCGTGTGCTTACCTGTGGCGGGCGTACGCACAAGAACAAGCAGGGCTTCGATTTGGTTGGGCTGTTCTGTGGTAGTGAGGGAATGCTGGGCATTGTGACTCAGGCGACTCTGCGTATTATTCCTGCACCGCCCTCGCGTGCAGCCCTGCATGCCGGCTTCCCTCGATTTGCTCTGGCTGCCGCCGCTGTGCAGAATGTGCTGCAAGGTGGGCACTTGCCTGCCGCTATGGAGATTACCGATGCCTTCACCCTGCGGGCTGCCCGCAATTATCTGGGGCCGGGAGTGCTGCCGGAGGATGCTCAGGGGCACATCATCATTGAGATTGACGGTCAGGCAGAGGCCGTGGCAACGGAGTTGCAGGCGATTGCCGATATTCTGCGGGAAACCGGTGCCACTGAGGTGGTGACGGCGACGACCGAGGCCGAAGTAGAGGGCATCTGGCAGTTGCGACGTGAGTTCTCCTACAGTCTGAAGGCTACCGGCCTGACCAAGCTGAACGAGGATGTCGTCATTCCCCGCTCGCAGCTGGTGAATCTTGTGGAGTTCTGCGCCGGTATGGAACAGGAAACCGGAATCCCCGTGGCCTGTTTCGGGCACTCGGGTGACGGCAATATTCACACCAATATCATGGTGCTGAAAGATGCTGAGGGTAAGGATATTCGCGAGCCCGCAGATGCGCTGGTCAATCGGCTGTTCGATTGGGTTATGGCACATGGTGGCAGCATAACCGGTGAGCACGGAATCGGCATCGCTAAGAGCCCTTGGTTCCCACAGGCTATCGGCGAAGTCGCTTTTGATGTGCACCGTGTTATCAAATCAGCCCTTGACCCACAGGGTATCCTGAACCCCGGTAAGATGGGATTGTAAAGAACTAAGTGCGAGTTGCGAAGCCTCAGATAAAAAATCTGCGGCTTTCGCCCGCGGGACGTAAGCCCGCCTAATATCTCACTTAGTCCTTTGTAACTCGTAACTAGTCTTTCCCGTGCGTAAGGACTGAGCCTCCTCAGTAGCAGCAGTGGTGACAGTCATGGTCATGCCCGCAGTAGGGGCATTCATCGTCATCAGCCTCAGCCAGAAGGTAGACAACACCGACCACACAGGCGGCTATGGCTGCATTTTCCACGGCGGTGACAGGCAGGTCAACCAAGAGCCAGTTGAAGGGTACAGCTACGTACATCAACCCGGCATTGGGGGAGGTGTAGGTGTAGTTCACGGTTCGGTTACCGGGGGATTTTACGACAGGAAGGGTGGAACAGCGGGATTTGATGACGGCGGCATCGGGCACCTCCTCCAGAAAGGACACATTGTCGACTTTTTTTCCTTTACCTGTGAGCCACAGGGCGTAGTCTGCCGGTATGCGGTACAGGCCCATACCGCGTTTTTCGGGCGCGGGGGAATCCTGCTGCTGCTCGAACGCAGAGTAATGAAGTTGGGGGGCGACCCCACTGCGATATCTGGGAAGTTCAATGTAATATTCTGTGCCGTCCGTATATACCTGAGGTGTGGGCTGGGTGGATAAATCGGCCGTCGTGGCAGTGGCCTCGTACTTGGCTTTATCCAGAAGTACACCGGTGGAGTTGAAGTAACAACTGTCTAACAGGCAGACAGCTATACAGCAGATGATGGCAGATAGGGTGGGCTTGAACATTGCTCTCAGTAGGTAAGATGGGATGGAAGACGGAAGAAGCGGCAGGCATTTGCCGTGGTGCAGGCGGCTATCTCTTCGGGGGATACGCCTCGCAGTTCGGCAATTTTGTCTACTACAAATTTAGTGCGACCGGGAATGTTGACCTTACCGCGGTGAGGTGCCGGGGAAAGGAAGGGGGAGTCTGTTTCCACCATGAACCTGTCAGCCGGGCACCAGGTGGCAACCGCCTGCACATGCTCCGACTTGTTGAATGTCAATATGCCGGTGAAGGAAATAAGCCCGTCGAGCTCGTTGAAAATCCGCTCAGCCTGCGCGCCGTCGCCGATAAAGCAATGGAATACCGGGCGCACTTTCGGGAAGTTGCGGGCAATGGCAAAGGCATCCTCAAAGCTGGCGAGACCTACCTTGTCGCGGGTATGCAGGGAGATATTGAGCCCCAGTTCCTGAGCCAGATTGAAGTGTTGCTCCAGGAAATCTCGCTGACGGGCGCGATAGGCATCTTCGCTCCAGCCCTCGGGGGCCTCCCAGAAGTAATCGAGACCGGTCTCGCCGATGGCGGCCTGAGGGTGCTTGCGGCAGAGTTCCATCATGAATTGCAGCTGCTCATCGCTCACGGCATGAACCTCAGACGGATGAACGGCCAGACAGGAGGAAACGAAGTCGGGCATGCGGGCTGCGAGAGCAAGCTGGGGCTCCCAGTCATAAGTCGATGTGCCCTGCGTCACACAGTGTCCCACACCCAGCGCAAGGGATTCTTCGCGCAGTACATCGAGGTCGCCGTACTTATCCGAAATGAGGTGGCAATGTGTGTCGATAATCATAACGGCGCGAGTTGTAGCACACTATGCCGAAAAATGCAAGACAAATGGATTGACGATTCCCGCTCTTTACGGCAAGATAGGGGCGTATGCGTGAACAGCAGCTACAGGAAATACTGAGCACTTTCGGCGTGCCGCAGTTGCGCCCGGGGCAGAGCGGGCTGATTGATTGTGCCCTCAACGGGCAGAATGCACTGGGTGTGTTGCCGACCGGTCATGGCAAGAGCCTGTGCTATCAGGCGGCTGCGCTGCTGCTGGGTGGTACCTCGGTGGTGGTCAGTCCCCTCATTGCACTCATGCGTGATCAGGTGCAGTCTCTGCAGAACAGGGGGATAGCTGCCGCTCGTTTTGATTCCACACTGGAGCCCGAGGAACGTGAAAAATTGCTGGCTGATGTCGCTGCGGGGCAACTGCGGCTGCTGTTTGTTGCCCCGGAATCCATGGAGAGTCCCGCTCTGTTGCAGGCTCTGAGTTCTGCCGATTTGAAACTGTTTGTGGTGGATGAAGCTCACTGTGTTTCGGAATGGGGACACAGTTTCAGGCCGGATTATCTTAAACTCCCCGCCTGGTGCCGCGCACGCGGATTTCGCAGCGTGATGGCTCTTACAGCCACAGCCACTCCGCTTGTTCAGTCTGATTTGTGCCGCGCTTTCGATATTGAGCTGGAGTGTGTTGTGGCGCATTCTCCCTATCGTGGTAATATTTCCCGTCTGGTGGCAGCTCCTGCCGACCGGACGGCTTTTCTCCTTTCCTTCCTGCAGAACCCGCAGCACAGACCGGCTATTGTGTACACCCGCACCCGCAAGGGGGCGGAGGAACTGGCCGGGGCTCTGCAGTCTGCCGGGCTGCGGGCTGCCTGCTATCATGCCGGACAGGGGGCTGAACTGCGCGAGCAACTTCAGGATGCCTTCCTGACAAATGAGCGCGATGTGCTGGTGGCTACCATAGCCTTCGGCATGGGAATCGACAAGCCGGACGTGCGCTCCGTGGTGCACTTCAATGTTCCGGGCTCGCCGGAGGCATACCTGCAGGAAAGCGGACGTGCCGGGCGCGACGGTAAGCCGTCCGTGGCGATGGTGTTGCTGCACGGGGCTGATATCATCGATGCCCGAAATCGCGTGTACGCTGCCGAACCGGATGCCGAGGGCGTGCTGCGAGCGGTTCGCATGCTCCTGCCACCGGGTGGCCGGGCGGTCTCTCTCTGGGAACTCGGGACCACCTGCGATGTGCCTGATGATGTGGCCATGCGTGCGCTGGAACTCCTGCAGAAGGCGCATGCCGTTGATGTGGAAGAGCGTGGCTATAAATACTACAAGGTGAAGCCGCTTTATCCCATCAGTACCATTACTGATGGTCGCGATGCTGCAGAAATCTCCCGCCTGCGCTGGCTCGATAAAAATCGTGAGGGCGAGGTGGAGGACGCTGCCGCAGCCTGGGATTGCTCCTATGCAGACGCTATGGCTCAGCTGCGCGAGTGCGAGGCTGCCGGCGAGTGGAAACTCACCCTGCGCCAGCAGGCCATTTACCTGCGCAGCCATGGTACGGCCGAGGCTCGCGAGGTGGCCGCTGAGCTGAGTGCTGCCTATGCCCGCCGCACTGCTGCCGGGGTGGAGCGCCTGGAGCAGTTGATGGGCATGCTCAGGGGCGAGCAGGGGTGCCTGAACTCTGCTCTGGAGCAATACTTTACCGGGCAACCCCGCTCAGTCTGCGGGCATTGCTCCGCCTGTCTGCGTGACTTGCCGAGTGCTATCCCCTCACCGGTCGAGTGCCCGTTGCCGCCGCCGGATGCCGAGCTGCCGGAGTTTGCACGCCCGGCTCAGCGCCGCCGCTTCCTGCTGGGCCTGTCATCCCCGGGCAGCATGGCTCGCCGACTCTGGGCTCATGAACACTACGGCTGCTGTGCTGCCGGCGAGTGGGCTGAATTGTGAAAAAGTTGGATTTTGAAGTTTGGAATTGAAAGTTAGGCTCGCAAGCTCGCAGGTCTACAAATTGGAGCTTGTCGAGCATTTACAATCTACGATCTACAATTTACAAAGTGTTGAGCTAGGCGGGCTTTCGCCCGCGGGTATGCGTGGCCTATACCACCGTTCACGCCCCCGTCTTCGCGTCTCGCTGCGCTCGCTTGCTTTCGGCTTCTCTGCGATACGCCGAGACGGGGCGCCGTGACAGGCCGCGCTTTCAGGCGCGGGTGGCGGTAAGTGTGATTCCGGCTTCGCTTATCACAGGCGTAAGCCTGCATTCTCCTACATTGTAGAT
>JAZSEM010000117.1:0-27627 GCA_045531695.1 Akkermansia sp. | reverse complement strand
CAGGTGCCTTCGTTCGCTAGGGATAAATATCTTTTTAACGGCCTGCGGCCGGGTGAAAAGCGGGCTGAAGCCCGCGGTGAAGAACCGGCTGCGCACGGTGGTGAAGAATGCGCTGCGCGTATGGTGAAGAGCAAGGCTGACGCCTTGGTGATAGGCGGACAAGCTCCAATTTGCCGAGTTGTACGGCGAACCGAAGGAGAGCGGAACTCAAAAAGCCCCGTGTTAACGGGGCAACAGCACATAGCGCGGGGTAAGCCGCGAAGCGGCCCAGCCCCGGGTATTGAGCAAATAATATCGAGAGCCCCGTGAAACGGGGTGACAGCCTGACTAACAATAGCGGTAGCTCTTGGAGTTTGTTTGTATGCAACCGTCAGGCCGCGAAAGGCTGTCGCCACCGTTTCACGGGGCTTCATTTCCTCTTATTCCTGTAACAGGGGCTACGCGAGCCGGCGCTCGCTCACCCCTGCCTATGTGCTGTCGCCCGCCGGGGCGGGCTCTATGCTAGGCTCGCTATGCTCGCAAAGGATAATAAATATCTTTTTAACGGCCTTCGGCCGAGTGAAAAGCGGGCTTTGCCCGCGGTGAAGAAACGTGCTGCGCACGGTGGTGAAGAATGCGCTGCGCGCATGGTGAAGAGCAAGGCTGACCCCTTGGGGATAGGGGGACAAGCTCCAATTTGTAGGGCATAAGCATTTGCATCATCCTTTTTCTCCTTGTCAACATGAGGCGCAAGGTATATGATACCGGGTATGAGTGCACGTTCTGTTAGTATGTTGTTGTTTCTGTTCATTCTGCTGGGGCTGATAGGCTGGTCGGCGGTGAGCCCTTACGATGAGCAGGTTTGGTGGACGGAGATGAGCACCGTCTTTGTACTGATGGGGGTGTTTGGGGCGCTTTACAGGCGCCTGCAGTTAAGCGTGTTTTCCTATTTCTTTATCTTTCTGTGGTGCTGGATTCAAGTGGTGGGTGCACACTACACATTTGAGTTAGTACCCTTCGATGGCGCGTGTGAGTTTTTCGGCTTCGAGCGCAATCACTATGATCGCCTGGCTCACTTTGTGGTGGGTCTGAACGCCGTGGGTGTAGCAGAGCTGCTGTGGCGCTATCGCGGTGCACCGAGTGCCCGCACGGCTGCGATTTACAGTATCGTCATCATCATGGCTGTGGCCAATTTCTGGGAGCTGGTCGAGTGGATTTACGCCGAAATTGACGGTGGCAGCGCCGGTCTGGCATTCCTCGGCTCCCAAGGGGATGTGTGGGACGCCCAGAAGGATATGCTCATGGATACTCTGGGGGCCATCGTCGGTGCCGCGATGTTCCTGGGTTACGCTGCACGCAGCATGAGATGTTCCAATTGACGGAACGCTGCGGAACAATGATAGACCTGTTTTGATTGCTAAATTGGAGCTTGGTGAGCATTTACAATCTACAATCTACAAACATTGCCATCCCATAAATCGTGTAGGAAACAGTAAGATTGGGGTGCTGATGACTACAAAAAACACCAGATGACAAAAATGGTGTTTTGGAAATGCCCGATTACAACTCATAATCAGGGTGTGAAAAAACAAAAACAAACCCAAAACACCACGGAGAGAATAACAGTATTCGGTCAGTTTTGCAAGCTTATTCCGAAATATAGTCTTGCAAAAGTGTGCGCTGAACTGAACATAGAAGGAAGCAAGATTGCAGCCCGGGCGTTCAGTATATGGAGTCATATCGTCAGTATGATTTATTGCCACATGGCTCATTGCATCAGTCTTAATGATATATGCGCAATGGTTTGCAGAACTTCAAAGGTAATCTTAACGATATCCGAAATGCAACCGCACCACATCGCAACACTTTGTCACATGCCAATCGAACACGTGATATAGCTCTGATAAAGAAGTTTTTCCGGAAAACGGTCGAGTATTACCAGCAGACGCATCCGAACTTCTTCACCCTGATGAAAGGGGCACTTTGGGCGAAGCGAACAGTAAGAGTCATAGTCAGCAGATATGGGACAGCATCGTCCCCCGTCCTCCATCATGTGGTCTTAGTTCCTAAACCTTTTTTCAAACAAAATCACCTATAACCCCAGTAATCATGCACCACAGAGGCATAGTTTTATGCCCCTGTGGGATGGTAATGATATCAGGTTACAAATGATTGATAATCACACATCTTGCTATATGTTAAAACAATTAAGGAAATGGCAATTTGTCGAGCAGAATCTACAATATTGGAGTACGCAGGCTTACGCCTGGGTGAAAGCGAAGCCGGAATCAAACTTACAGCGCCCCTCGGCTTACGGCCGAGGGGCGTGAACGGTAGCATAAGCCACTCAGCTTCGGCGCTGCCGCCAAGCTCTATACATGGTAAATGGTAGATACATAGTGAAATCCTCAGCCCCGACGGCGGCGGCGAGCGGCCAGCCCGGCCAAAGCTAACAGACTAAGTGTAGCAGTGGTGGGTTCAGGCACAATTATCGTCTTCAGCAGGAGAGTTTGAGCCCCTGACCATTCATTCACATGGCAGACCAATGTTGCGGACTGTGCCGGATGTTCACCGACGACGTAAAAGTTCATGTCACCCTCCACAGTATACTGAGCGACATCGGTAAAGAGGAGGTAATAGAGAGCATCTCCCTCCCGGTACGCGCTGAGATTCGTAGAAAGGGTAAAGTTCTTGCCGTTGGAGGCGTCGAACACGAGCTGCCCTACATGTGCAAGGGAATAGAATCCCCGGCTCTGAACATAGTGAGTACCACCCTCCAGAGTAAAGCTCGCGGCCTCTATACGACCGGAACTCACATAATTGGACTGCTCGTAAATAAACCTCTCCATGGGGGTCATAGTAGGCAGACCGCTGTGGGAGTCAAACACGGTGTCTGTGTTAGTGGCCTCGAGCATGGCCATTTCGGTCAGCGTGAGATTTTCCGCCACGAGCATACCGCCCTCATTCACAAAGAGCATGCCGGCTTCCCCAATAACGACATTCTGGCCCTCGAAGTTGATTTCGGCTCCTTTTCCGCTTGCCTCCAGCCTGCCGCTGCCCTTATAACCACCTTCTGCCACTTTCAGCACATTGTGATTTCCCTGAACAACGATATTGCCGCCGAAGCCCTCGGATTTCGCCACCTCGAAGGTGACGGGCTGCGCCGATGAGCCGGCGGTGGCATTCATAACGATATAACCGCCACCACTCAAGGTTGCAGAGCTGCCGGAACGGAAATTACCGCTGAGTTTCAGCGTACCGTCCACAGTGGTTGCCGCAGTCGTGTATGTAGTGTTGCTACTGACGGTCAATGCCGAATGCTCGGCAATCGACACCTTGCCCTTCAGCACGTTACCATCTTGTGCCAGCACGACATCGGCACCGTTCTCAACGATGAGGGACGCCCCATCCTTCATGGTGAGTTGTCCGCTGCCGAGTGCCTTGTCGGCGTGCAGTCGCAAGGTACCTTCATCCAACTGCACGCCACCGGTGAACGTATTGTCCAGAGCGATGGTCAACTCGCCCTCGCCCTGCTTTGTCAGCTTGCCCGAACCGGCGATGGTACCGCCACCGTCAGCAAAGGTATAATCCCGGTCAGCGCGCACCAGAATGCTGCCCGGGGTAATCTCCTCGGTTATGCTGACGTCGGCCTTGCTGGTGCAGGTATCGGTAAATCGGACGTTATCGCCGCTGCAGAATACGGAGGAATCCGCCTCAGTAAAGCGTTTCCAGTTCTTATCTCCCTCGGTATTCCACACTCCGGTGCCGGCACTGTCACGCCATACGACAGCATCGGGGGCGTTGAACACCAACTTATAGAAGCTATTCCCCAGCCAAGAAGACGTATCCTCATCCGCCCAGGAAAGATCCTCAAATATGGCATCTCCCATCACATGTACCGTGTCCGGGGTCCAGTTCTCGTTATAATCCCCGAGATAAAAGGTAGCCCCGGTCATATTCAGAAGTGTGTAGGAGGTATCCTCACGGAAGGCAGACCCCATGTCGGCACGAATCAATATGTTATAGGCGCCGTTCTGCTCCTTCAGCATGAAAGGCACATTGAGCACGGCCTCATCATCTCTCTCGCTCATGGCATTCTCTGCCGATATGGTCATGTCGAGCGTTGCATCCTCACTTAACCACAGCACACTGGTGTACATGATTTCCGGGTCGAAATCAGTCTCGATCGTATTGCCCCTGCCGGAAACCGCCAGGACAGCCCCATTGCCAATATAGACGGACTTGGCTACCAGTATACTGCCACCGTGCATGTTCAAACTACCGCCGGCTGTCAGTCTGAACGGCATGTACCCGTCATGCAAGCCGGACATTCGATCGACGAGGTTCAGCCTATTCCCCTGACCATTAAGGGTGATATTGCCATTACCACTATAGCCGGAGTTCCGAACATATATGCCGTTACCGGTGCCATTGATTTCCAAATCGCCGTAGAAGAGTTCAATTTTTCTGAATCGAAGCCCCAGATTACTACCTTCCACCAGCAACTTTCCGGTACCGCCCAGTTCACTGAAACGGTTGTCACCGGCAAAGGCGTCCGAGCCTGTAAACTTCACCGTACCGTCAACAATCTGGTTGCGTACATCATATTGAACATCGCCACTCAAATCAACAGTCAGCGTTGCCCCTGCCAGGACTTCGATATTACCCGCAATTTTAGTACCGCTTGCCCCCAGAGAACTCGTCACGTTGTTCTCATAAATCAAGGTAGTTCCCTCGGCCGTCACAACAGCACCCTCGCCCAAAGCCTTATTCGCCTGCACGCGAATGACACCTTCCTGCAACGTCACGCCGGGATTTTCTGCCGTGCCGACAAAATCATTGTCAAGAGCAATGGTAAGCGTACCGCTTCCCTTTTTAATCAGAGAAGTAGCACCGGTTATCTTACCGCCACCATCAGCAAAAGTATAATCGCGTGTGGCATTTACTGTAATATCCCGGGGATTAACAGCAGAGGTGATGCTGACCGCCACCGTCGACGTGCATTCATCCGTGAAAAGCACCCCCACCGAATCGGTGCTGGTTGAGTCCACGTAAAGAATACCATCGTAGGCTCCGTTATTTTCAGCCCCCGTTAACTTCCAGTTGCGCGCATTGAAGTTCCAGTTACCACTACCGGCGATATTGGTCCAGGTACGATCGCCGGCATGCCCTTCCTCCCCCACGCGGGCATAGAACAACTTAGTGCCTTCGTCATTCCAACGCAAGTCAGAGAACAGGATGTCGCCGGTCACGTTGATTTGGTCAGATGTCCACAAACTCTTGTCAAAGGCATTGCTCAGTTCCAGGAGCTGGTACACGCCTTTCCCGGTCACGTCCTCATCCAGCACAACATTGAATGTAAATCCGTTCTGTTCCAGAGCCCAAGTGACATTCATGTTCATCACAGCATTGCCGGAGAGCGCGCCATCCTGCAAAGTACAGATATTAGCAGCTCCGACATTCATGCTAAGCGTACTCTGGGTTCCGGCCATCGTCAGTGTACCACTGAGCGAATTGCCATCCCCAATGGCAGACAATGTACCTCCGGCGCCAACCTTCAGCTCATCCGCACTGAACGTGGCCCCGTTCTCCAGCACCAAACTGCCGGAGGAAATCAGAGCGCTGCCGTTCTCGATAGTGGCGCCACTGTCCTTGCCGCGGAATATGACCGCACCGGCACTGTCCACCACCATAGAAAACGGAGTGGAAGCGGTACCGACTGCGTACAGTTTATCATTGTCAAAGAGAATGGTGTCATCCGACGCCCCGGGCGCCAAATGCAAATGAGCCGTTGAGGCGGGCTGAGAATTGGCTTTCATGTAAATGGCATAACCCTCATTTCCCGAGAATGTTATATGACCACTGCCCATCTCAATCGTACCCTCAGAGTAAATGGCACTACCCATTCCGCCCGCAACTGAGTTGTTACTAAAGGTCACAGTCGGATTGTTGAAAATGCTGATAAGCGAACCACTCCCGGCTGAAATAGCACCGCCTCGCATCGTACTTACATCGCCCTCCACCTTGTTGCCGACAAAGCTCACATATTCATTATCAAAGAACTTCAGCACACTGTTTTCGCCTATGGCAATGGCACCGCCCTCGGCCACGCCGTACTCCGACGCACCGCCGATGTGAGCAGAAACTGAGTTGTTAATGAAACTTACCCCCTTGCCATGGAACAGGTCGAATTCCAAAGTAGCATCATTCGCGGCATATATGGCACCGCCGGCCACGTGCAATGTCTGCTCGTTGTTATGCCCCCGGTAAGTTCCCGTCGCATAGTTTCCCTCGAACACCACATCTTTGCCATCCTTTACGATAAACGAAGTCTTTTTATCCATACTGATGGCGCCGCCCCTGGCATAGATTTTATAGGGTTCGGATACGAACGCACCGTCGTACTTAGTCTCCTCATAGTCAGAGTTGTCGGTATCGGCCTTTACATAATTGTTCAGGAACTTCAATTCCGTCTCCTCATTGACCGTCAACGTGGCCTCAGAATCCAGATAAATGGCACCACCCTCGGCCTCGTTGGCAACCCTCACATTGTTACCGCTGAAGAGCGCCTCATTAACATTGGAGAAGTAGCTGTTATCTCTCAGATGGAAAGCACCGCCATGCCCCACGATAATACCCTGCTGGTGTTTTTTGTAGATGTAGTTGTTCGAAATCGTAAGATGGGAGACACGACTAATGAGCATATTGTGCGTGTATACCGCACCACCTTTAGCCTCAAAGTCACGCCCGGAGTCCGGAGCATAATACCCCTCGTGCCAAATGCCGACATTATTCATCGTCACATCGTAGGCTCCATCAAACTTCACCTGCGCACCATCCTGAGTATAAAGAGCACCACCGGCCACCCAATAATTCTCATCTGTCCCCCACTGCGAGGAATTGAACTTTATGTTATCAAAGGTAACACTTGTCAAGCTGTGAAAAATAATGCCCCCATCAGTACATACACCGCCCTTACATGCGTTAATCACACCACCATAGCCGCTGATGGTTCCGGATAAAGCCGTACCAAGCAAAGTAAAAGTCTTTCTGTGTATGTTCTTAAACGTAACATCAGACAAATGATCAAACTGAATCTGACCAAATCGATGAACCTCATTTACGCTCGAGCCGGAACCATCAAAAGTCATCGAAATATCAGGCTCATACGAACTAAACAGGCAATTAACACCGCCGGGGCTTGTGATAATGGGGTGCAAATCCCACCAGAGCCCTGATGTGTCGGGGGTCACATAGATATCCGCATTCACCTGAGCATATATACTATTGCCACACCAGTACATGTGGCGTAAGTCTGATGCCGTGTCGATGTAGACCTTCGTGGCAAACGCCTGCGTGGATATGGTTGCAAGCAGCAGCAATACGGTACGCGCAATTTTCATAAATCTGATATATATGTTAGATGAGTCTGATTTCACACCGGAGTAGCGTATTCTGTGCCTCCCGACATAAAACACCTCCGGTAATCATGCTCCTTATATCATTCATACCCTACCCATGTCAACCTTTTATCGCGACAATTTCACATCTCCGGATGATATGCCGCACTTTTCCCTGTCAGATGAAACGAATGCAACCGCCCCCTCCCAACTGACCATCCGGCCGCTCCCACCAAAGCAGTGAATATTAAGAAACCGGCAATTATTCTTATAAAATCCATCGGATTTCTGTAATAAAAGTAAATGAATTAAACATGAACGACATACATTTGAAGTCCCGGGAACAGCAAGAGCGCCCACCCTTCTCTAACTTAAAGGCATAGGCAGCACCGCACTTTCCTCGACCAGGATGCCAATCTATGAAAAAACGCCTTTGACTCAGCATATAATCGAGCTTAAAAAATAATAGCTATTCCATAGAACGCAGAAATTATGCAAACAACAAACCAGCATATTACGATATGAGATTTGCAGTCCATAACACCCAAAACAGAGTTCCGACCTCAAGTTCGGACAAGTGGCGGTGGCACTACTCGGGCCTATATCGAAATAGACTTTGGGTATCCCGAAAAACTCGACAAAGAGCAATTTGTAGAAGGACTAGTTACGAGTTACAAAGGACTAAGTGATAAGACTGACTGGCTTTCGCCCGCGTGCAGCGTGGCGCTTGTGTTTTGCTCAGAATTGCACAGACATTGAACCAAAAGAGCAGGAGCTGGTCATAAAAAGTCGTATGCGATTGTAACACGCTTTGCCGTTTCCCCGCACTTCCGCGGGGCTTTTTACCCGGGGCTTCCGGCTTCTCTGCGATGCTCCGAGACAGGGTGCTTGCTTGCACTGGGCTAATGCTCTGCCGCCCGCACAAAAGCGGGCTTATTAAATTAGTGTTGCCCCTTAAGCGGCGGAACCGGGATTTTCCTTGAAACAAAAAAGCCCTGCGAATGCAGGGCTTTTTGAGCGGAGCGGGGGGGATTCGAACCCCCGGTACTGTTTAACGCAGTACGACCATTTAGCAAACGGTTGCTTTCAGCCTCTCAGCCACCGCTCCGTGTGCGGCAGGAGTATAGCGGAACTTTGGGCTTTCGTCAATATGAAAATGCAAAAAATGGCAAAAAAGTGTGTATGCCGACGGATTTTTGGCTCAGAACCGCGCTGTGGATGAGAAAAAAGGTGAGATTTATTCCGGTTCGGGTGGGCAGTATCCTGCCTGTTTGTTCAGCCAGCGGGAGCGGTATCCGTTGCAGCCGTCGGAGAGGTGGTACCACAGGGAGGCGATATTCGCGGCTTTTGTACGCGTGTTCCGGTCCATATCCGGATTTTGCTGAACATAGCGTACCAACATGTAGCCGCCATACCCCTCCATCATTTCCTGCCCGCCCCGGGTAGCCAGAATTTCGTATTGTTCCGGGGGCAGGGTGGCGGCAGCCCGGTGGAAGACATTGTTCGGGTTACTCAGATTTTGGTACAGCTGCATATCATGCAGGCGGTCAATGTTGTCGGCAATGAAATCTGAATCCCCGGCCTGCATTCCCTGAGAGAGGAGCCACTCATCGTATTCCTGCACATAGGCCAGAGCGAGAGCTTCCTTTTGTTCCCGGCTCATGCAGCCGAGCAGTTTTGCCGCGGCATCCAACTGAGCGAGAGTCCGGCGGCGGCTCCGAGCCCAGTTGCGGCTTGCTCGGTTGGTACTCTGTTCGGCTTGGCGTAACACATCATCCCTGTGCCCGGTCAGTGCCGCCGCATGGTAAAAGTTCTGCATGTCGGTCTCGGCGGCATACCACTCTGCACTCAGAGGACAGATGGGCACATGCTGAGAGCAGGCCGCCGGCAGCACGAACAGGCAGAGGGCGCAGAGATGGCTCACTTTCTGCATGGTCGGGGGTAGAGTTTGCGGAATTCGCCGACGCACTGTACTTCTACCTTGTCAGCGGAAATGACAGCGCGGTAGGGGGCGTAGTCGCCGCTTAGGCCTGCGAGGAAGGTGAATGTGCCGTTCTCTGCCCAGGCACCCTGTTCACAGAAGAGCCGGGTATTGTTGTGGCTGACTTCAATGCTCATACCGCCGCTCAGCAGGGCTTGCGGCAGTTGCTCCACGGGATAGAAGCGGAACCCGGCTGTTGCACTCGGTCCGGACTGCACGGCCAGCCATTTGCCATCCGGTGACCAGGGGCTCAGCACGACCTGAGAGGTGGATTTCCCGTGGCATTCCTCCAGTAGGTATTGTTGCCCGCTGCGGTGTACCAGCGTAACGGTAGCCACACGTTGCAGGGTCGGGGCCTTGCAGTGGCGTCTGCCGGTGTAAACGATTTCCCACTCATTGTCGGGGGCGGCGATGCGCAGCTCAGCGGCTACCCAGCAGTCTTCATCGTATATCAGCACATCCTCAGCCGCCGGGCCCGGCAACGGAAGTAGTGCAAGAAATGCAGTCAGAAGTAAGGTTCTCATAGGGGACGGTGATTTGTAAGAGGGAAGAAATTCCCCATCAGCTCTCAGAAGGCAGGGGACTGAGTTCAATGCGTGCCTGAGTAACGCGGCGACCATCGGTACCGGTGACGGTGAAAATATAGTCGCGTATACGAAGCTGTTCGTTGAGCTCAGGCAGGTGGCCCAGGCAGTCGGTGATGTGGCCACCAATGGTGGTCATGCCGCTGTCGCTCTCTATTTCACCGAGGGCGGGCAGGGCTTCCTCCAGGTCAAAGAGTGCCATGGAACCACTGGCTATGTACTGGTTAGGACCAACCGTCAGGAAATCTTTGGGCTCCTCCATTTCAAACTCATCCTGAATGTCGTTGCCCACAATCTCCTCAATCACGTCATCGAGGTACACAAGCCCGGTTACAATGCCGTGCTCATCCACCACGAGGGCGGAGTGGGTTTTCTCGGTGGTGAAGAAGTTGAGCAGGGTGTCGAGCTTCATGGTTTCGGGCACGACTTTAATGGCTCGCTTAACGCTCATGATGTCCTTGCTGCCGCTGCGCAGCAGTTTCATGATATCCTTCACGTGTACCCAGCCCTTCACATCGTCCAGATGCCCGTCCACAAGGGTGAACCTGCTGTGGCGGCTGTTGGTTACGATGTCGACGTTCTCCTCGAAACTGTCGTTGATATCCAGCACCTCAACCTCATTGCGGGGCACCAGAATGTCGCGCACGGCACGGTCGTTGAGTTCGAGTGCATTGGTGGAAATCTCGGCCTCGGTGGCGGTTACTTCGTGGCTGCGGCCGCTTTCCTCCACAATGTGGGCAATCTCCTCGGCACTGTGGTGAGATTCGGGGGAATAGTTCGGGTCAACGCCGAAGATGTGGTGGGCGATGGCGTTAGCTGTGTTGTTGAAGAGCTTGATGATAAGGGATGTCCACTTGGCAAATCGGGTCATCCAGACCGAGGTGCCCATGGATACCTCGAGCGGTTTGCGGATGGCCAGACTCTTGGGCACCAGCTCACCCAACACCACGTGGGCAAAGGTGAACAGGGCGTAGGCCAGGGTGTAGGAAATGAAGCTCACCACTGCCGGGCGCAGGTGCAGGGAATAGCTCAGGAATGGCTCAATTAAGCTCTTAATGAAGGGCTGACCCAGAGCACCCAGGGCCAGAGAAGCTAAGGTGATACCTACCTGATTGGCCGAGAGGTAGGAGTCGAGATGGTTGACGATATTGAGGGCCTTGGCTCGTTTGTTGGCCTGAGCCTTGGTATCGGAGCTGGTTTCGCGCAGCTGGCTGGGGCGTACGCGGGCGCTCGCAAACTCGTTCGCTACGAAAAAGGCATTCAGAAAGAGGAAGAAGCCGATGCCGACAACAAACAGGAAGATGGAGAGAAAGCTGGGGTATTCCCATTGCAGTTCCTTGACTTCATTCGGACTGAGAAAGAGGTAATTCAGAATCTGGTCTATCATTGCGGGGGTAAGTAGTGAGCCGGTCAGAGTTTTTCGTAGACGCCCTGGTCACGCTTCTGCATGACCGTGAAGCCGGCTTTCTTGGCGTCTGATATGGAAATAGGGGCAAGGATTTTGGGCACATTGACCTTGCCGATTTTTTTACGGACGGGATTTTTGCAGTACAGGCAGTGAGTGAGCGGGGCACGATCCACCGGTCGCATCAGTTCGAAACCGTTGCGGCAGAATCGGCAGGACTTTTGCGGGTCCTCCGGGTTTTCAGAGATGTACTCGTATATCGGCATAGACAAGCGCAGGCTATCCGTAGAATAGCCTGCGCTACGAAGATTGTCAAGTTCAAACCGTGGCTTACCAGCTGGACTTGGTAACACCGGGAATCATGCCGGCGTTGGCAAGCTCGCGGAAAGCGATACGGGAGAGGTGGAAGCGACGCAGGAATGCGTGGCGACGACCGGTGAGCTCGCAGCGGTTCACCAGGCGAACGGGGGAAGCATTACGGGGGAGCATCGTCAGACCGATGTAATCGCCCTCAGCCTTCAGCTTGGCGCGGAGGTCTGCATAGCGAGCCGCGACAGCTGCCTTCTTCTTGTTTCTTTCGATCCAGCTTTTCTTAGCCATAACTTTGTGGGGGCGGATTTTACACGACTAAATATTTTTGTCAAGCAGAATTTGTAAAAAAAGATATATTTTGCCTTGAAAATGCAAATTTAGCAGATATCCAACAGTGCGGGGGCAGGGCGTGTCCATTTCAGGGTATGGATATGCAGAATGACCCCTTACCGCAGAATGAGCAAAGGGAGCCTGAGCCGGGGGAGTTTTACCCCCTGAACCGCATGAGCTTGCTCTACTACGAAAGTACGGGCTACGCTCCGGGCGCAGACTTCCCGACCACAAACACCCCTTCGTATGAACCCGAAGATAACACACTCTATGAATAAGAAACCATCAACTGACGGAACACCCCGTCGTGCCGTACCTGCGGCCACGCTGGGTGTATTCACCCTCGCCATGATAAACGTGGCCGCCATTGTAAGTCTGCGAGGCCTGCCGGCCGAAACGACCTACGGCCTGAGCTCGGCCTTCTATTATTTATTTGCGGCGCTGTTCTTTCTGGTGCCTGTGTCTCTTGTAGCGGCCGAGCTGACGACGGGCTGGCCGCAGAAGGGGGGCGTGTTCCGCTGGGTGGGGGAGGCCTTCGGCACGCGCCTGGGGTTCCTGGCCATCTGGCTGCAGTGGATTCAGACCACTATCTGGTTCCCCACGGTGCTGACCTTCGCTGCGGTGAGCATAGCTTTCATCGGGCCGAATCAGAGCTGGGACTCTGCGCTTGCCGCCAATAGTCACTACGTGCTGCTGGTAGTGCTGCTGGTATATTGGCTGGCTACACTGCTCAACCTGCGCGGCATGAGCACGAGTGGTTCCATCACGAAGTGGGGTGGTCTGCTGGGGACAGTGGTTCCGGCGGCCCTGCTGGTGCTCATGGGGCTGGTGTACTGGCTGCAGGGGAATGCTATTGACATCAGCATGCAGCCGGGGGACTTTTTCCCGGATCTCAGCAAGTTCAGCAATATCGTGCTGGCTGCCAGTATATTCCTTTTCTATGCCGGTATGGAGATGAGTGCCGTGCACGTGAAGGATGTGCGTAACCCCGGCCGCGACTACCCCATGGCCATCGGTATAGCGGCGGTGCTGACGGTGTGTATCTTCGTATTCGGCACGCTGGCCATCGGCTTTATCATACCGACGAAGGATATTAACCTGGTGCAGAGTTTGCTGGTGGCATTTGACCGTTTGTTTGCCTATTTCAACATGCCCTGGCTGGGGAATGTTCTGGCGGTATTCCTGGCTTTCGGTGTATTGGCTCAGGTGGTAGCCTGGGTGGGTGGCCCGTCGAAGGGCTTGCTGCAGGTGGGCAAGGCCGGCTACCTGCCGCGCTTCATGCAGCGCACCAACGGGCACGGTGTGCAGGTGGGTATTTTGCTGCTGCAGGGTGGAATTGTCACGCTGCTTTCCATTTTGTTTGTCGTGCTGCCCAGTGTACAGACGGCTTATCAGGTGATTTCCCAGCTTACCATCATTTTGTACCTCATCATGTATATCCTCATGTTCGCGGCTGCCATTTACCTGCGCCACAAGGAACCGCAAGTGCGGCGTTCCTTCCGTGTGCCCGGTGGCAATGTAGGTATGTGGATTGTGGCCGGTCTGGGCTTGCTGAGCAGTGTACTTGCGCTGGTGTTCAGTTTTATACCCCCGGCCCAGATTCCCGTGGGCAGCCCGGCGGTCTACGTGGGCATACTAATTGCGGGCGTGGTGATTTTTGCCGGTATTCCCCTTGTCATCTATGCCATGCGTAAGCCCACCTGGGCCGACCCTGCCGCCAGTGCTGACTTTGAACCCTTCGGGTGGGAGGAAAAACACCGTTCCTGATTGCCTGTCATCTTGTTATTTCATCAAAAGTCCGTTGGCTCTGTAAAGGCCACGGGCTTTTTTTTATCATTTTGCTTGACTCAAGTATGGTGGGCTGATATGGTGAGCTCACGGCCATTGACGCCACAACTCGTATATTGCAGTAACAACTTATGTCCACGGAACTTCCAAGCAGATCCCGGGCGCTGCTCAGTGCAGCGCATGTCGTCGTTGTCGCCTCCACCTACAACGAAAAATATACTTCTGCATTGCTTGAGAATTGTCTGGATGAATTGAAGCAGAGCGGTAACCGTATCACTGTGGATGTGGTGCGTGTTCCCGGCGCCTTTGAGGTGCCTGTTACGGTTAAGCGAGCCATTGTGAAGGCTAAACCGGGGGAACAGCCCGATGTTGTTATTGCTCTCGGGGTCATTCTGCGCGGCAGTACGGCGCACGCTGACCTTATTGGCACGGCTATCACTAATCAGCTGCTCTCTATTTCCTGTGATCACGTTGTACCGGTGATTCATGAGGTGCTGCTGCTGGAGGATGAGCAGCAGGCCTTTGCACGTTGTATTGCCTCTGCCCTCAACCGCGGACGCGAAGCCGCCCGCGCCGCTGTAACCATGCTTCACATGCTTGAAGATCAGGGTGACCTGCAAAGCATGGTGCGTCGCAACTCCCGTGTGAACCTCACCGGTTCCATTATGAACTGATATTTAACTTTCTGCTTACTATGTCAATCAACAAAAGCAAAGTACGCCAGTCTGCTCTCAGCCTGATATATGCTGTTGAAGAAAACGGCGGCGGACTGCAAAATTTTGACCTCAACCTCTTCTGGCGTATTTCGCAGGAGAAGGAAACCGACCATTACCGACAGGCACTCTGCAAGGCAATCGCTCATGTGGCACGCGCCTCGGCAGATTCTGCCCGCCTGCTGGCTACGCGAGCTCAGTCTGTGCTCGATGCTCTGCATGGGGACATGACAGCCTCGCGTCTGGTGGCTGACATAGAGCGACTGGAGAAGCGCTCCTCGGAGTTTGATTCTGCTCTGGCAGCCATGCGCTACTGTGCGAAGGACAAGCGACAGGACACCACCGACAAGTTGGAGCTCTGCTGCAAGGACGTTATCGCACTGGCTGTTGCGGTGGAAGGATTGGGGCGCGACATGCTGCCCTCGCTCGGGGATTTCCCGGTATATCGTAAGGTGCTCGACCCGCTGAAGAGTGCTATTATGCGCCGAGGCAAGCTGATGGCTGCTGTGGCGGCACTGGCAACTCCGCTCATGCTCGAAGGTCAGCAGGAGTTCACCGGTCTGGTGCGCTGCGCCCGTGTGCTCGAGGAGCTGCGCCCCGCTGCCGAGGAATTCGCTCTCGCAGTTTTGGCCCGCAAGCCCCAGCTTGAGGAGCGCCTGACTGCTCTGCTGCAGAATTACTCGACCGCACGTCTGGATGTGGTAGACCGCTGCATTCTTTACATTGCGCTCTATGAGCTCGAGTACACCAAGCTCGAAACTCCCATCGTGGTTTCCGAGGCCAATGCCCTGGCAGATGCCTACTCGGGCGGCAAGAGTGCACCGTTCATTCACGGTATCATATCGGCTGCGGCGAAAGCCTGAGTTACTTCACCCCTGATTCATTATGGCCAACTTCTTCACAAAACTGGTAGATAAGTTCCTCGGTGAACCTGAGATTGACTGGGATGAGCTCGAGGCTGACCTCATTTCTGCCGATATCGGCGCCAAGCGTGTTATCCCTATGGTGGAGGAGCTGCGCGACCGTAATGAGCAGGATGCCTGCGACATAGCCGACTTTATCAAAGCTCAGTTGCGCTCAGCTTTTCCGGCTCCGCTGCCGGTGCTACCCGAACCTCAGGCCGGCAAGCCCTGCGTTATTATGATGGTAGGTGTGAACGGCGCGGGGAAGACTACTACCAGTGCCAAGCTGGCCTACCGCCTGCAGAAACAGGGGCGAAAGGTGCTGCTGGCTGCGGCCGATACGTTCCGAGCCGCTGCTGTGGAGCAGCTGCAGAGCTGGGCTGACCGCCTGAATGTGCCGCTCTATAAGGGCAACCCGAATCAGGACCCCGCTTCCGTTTGTTACGAAGCTCATACTCGTGCTCTGGAGGATGGGGTGGATTACCTCATCTGCGACACGGCCGGGCGTTTGCATACTCGCCATAATCTGATGGAGGAGCTCTCCAAAATCCGTCGTTCCATTGCCAAGCAGGATTCCGCCGCTCCCCACGCCTGCTATCTGGTGGTGGACGCTACGACCGGTGGCAATGCCCTCATGCAGGCCCGTGAGTTCCACAAAGCAACCCCGCTGGACGCCGTGGTTGTGACCAAGATGGACGGCTCGGGCAAGGGCGGTGTGGCTGTGGCCATTAAGGATGAGTTGGGAATTGCCCCCATCATGCTCGGCGTGGGTGAGGGTAAGGATGACTTGCTGCCCTTTGAAGTGGGGCAGTATGTCGATAAACTCATGTAAGTTTTACCAATTGTGGGAATGAATAAGTCCTGCCTGTTGGAGTACACGCGCGAAGCCCTGACGGCTCTCATGGCCGAACTGGGGCAGAAACCCTTTCGCGCGGCTCAGTTACAGGAGTGGGTGTGGAAGCACCGTGCCACTTCATTTGAGCAGATGAGCAATCTGGCGCCCGCTCTGCGGGAGCAGCTTGCCGAGCGTTTTTCCCTGCGTCCGCTGACTGTCGTGGAAGTCAGTCAGAGCTCCGGCAGCGGCACGCGCAAGTTCCTGTCCCGCATGGTCGACGGGCACCTGGTGGAGTCCGTTATCATACCCGCAGCCGTCGGGCAGGGCGGTGCTCATAGCGACCGAATCACCCTCTGTGTATCATCTCAGGTTGGCTGTGCTTTCGGTTGTAAGTTCTGTGCCAGTGGTCTGCTGGGTTTCACCCGCAATCTGACCGCATCGGAAATTCTGGGGCAGATTCTGGCGGCCGAGGAAATCAGCGGTACCCGGGTGGATAACCTGGTCTTCATGGGCATGGGTGAACCCTTGGCGAACATAGATAATCTTCTGCTGGCGCTTACCCAGATTATGGATCCGCACGCCCTTAATATCGGTGCGCGCCATATCACCATTTCCACATCGGGTAATGTGCCCGGACTGCGCCGTTTGGCAGAGTTCGGCAAGCCGCTGCGACTGGCGGTCTCCCTGCATGGTGCGAGCGATGACGTGCGCTCTCAGGTCATGCCGGTGAACCTGAAATGGCCGCTGGGGCAGCTGTTGCCCGCTCTGGAGGAGTGGACCCGCACCAGCAAGCATAAGATTACCTTCGAGTACATTCTCATTGAGGGCGTGAATGCCATGATGAGCGAGGCAACAAAGCTCGCCCGCATTTCCCGCAAGCTCAATGCCAAGGTCAACCTGATTCCCTACAACACGGTGGAGGGCTTGCCGTGGGTACGCCCCTCGGAGCAGCATTGCCGTGCATTCTGCAAGGCTCTCATTGCTGCCGGTATTCCCGTGACCATGCGCTACGAAAAGGGGCACGATATCAATGCTGCTTGCGGCCAGTTGCGCTTGCGCAGAAAATTGGAGGAAGAGCAGTCATAAAAAAAGCGGGCCGTGCAGCCCGCTTTTTGCGTAAAATATTTCCGGGATATTTACTCCCAGTCGATGATGAGTTCGGCGCGCAGCTCACCTTCACCCACAATGCTGTGCTGAGTTTGCTTGCCGGCAAGACGGTGCTCAACGCTGATGGCGGTTCCGGCAAAGGTCTCGCGCTTGAAATTGATGCGGAAACGGCGGGGGGCTGCACCCGGCTGCATGTCCTCGGGCAGGGTTTCGAGAGCCCAGATAAGGTAGGAGCCGTTGTTAATGTGGCCGTTGAAGTCCACATCGCGGCGAGGGGCTACCATCTCAACCGTTTCGGTGCGCTCAAACTCCGTTGCGGGCTCCATCTTTGTTTCGATAATGGCCGGGCACTCATCGGGCATTTGCGCCATGGCGCGCTTCAGGGGAATGGGGCGGCGGCTGTTCACATCGATAAGCACCCACATGAGATCAGCACGGGCTATGATATTGCCCTCCATGTCGCTCATTTCTACAAATCGGCGGGCCTGCAGGGCGCTGGCCTTGCCCGTATTGGAGCGCAGTCGAACGGACTCCTTCCAGGAAGGACGGCGTACAAACTCAAAATCCCCCTGAACCTCAACCCATATCATACCGTTGCTGATGCTCCATTCGTAGCCCAGATTGTTGCCCGAGGCGTGAGTCTCTGCTGCCTCCTGACAGAAGTGCATGAAGCTTGCCGGTTTGAGCAGGTGGTCGGCTCCGCATTCGTAGCTGGTAACGGTATGAGTGATATTGAGGTCGTTCATAGAGTTAACTCTATCATTTGGGCTTGCTTCAGTCAAGTATAACATTCAGATTCTACTTGACTTTCTGTTGTTGTCGGTTAACATGGCAGCAGATGAAACTGCTGTCGGCCCTGGTACTTGCTCTTATGTGCTGCTCTTGTCTGAGTCGCACCTGTGTGCCTGTGCGTGCACTGGGAGAGAGTGGCGAGGGTGTGATAAGTCGGGTGGAGTTTGAACGTAACCCGATGATTCCCGTACAAGTGAGTGATAGAGTGCCTGATTTGCGGCTTATGCGCGTGGGGCAGGACTATTATTTGGAGGGCGTGCGGACGAAGTTCAGCATGAGTTACGATTTTCCCTACGCCAGTATGGTGGGGCTGGGGTTTAGTGACAAGGACCCTGATTATGTACCCGTCAGCGGGGCTGAGCGAGTGACTGTGTGGCGCCGGGTGGCAGTGCGCAACGGGCACTATGCCGGAGCAGTGAAGGACTGTGGTTGGGTGGAATCCCTGCCTGCCGGGGCTGTGCCGGTGATGGTGGTGGGTTATGGGGATGTCCTTAGCGATCACAACTTGAGCGAACATGGTCCGCAGCATACGGACTGGCATGCCGTGTATGCTTACCCGCTGGCGGCCGCAACTGCTGTGGGGGTGGATGTGCCCTGTACGATTGTGGGGAATACGCTTATCTGTGTCGCGGTTGCATGGGTGGAGTTCCTCGACCTGATTAGTCCGTCGAAGCGAGCCCGACTGAAATCGGCTGATAAAATAGAATCTACAACAGAAACAGATTAATATCATGAAAAAACTTCTTTTATTCACGGTGGCGTGTGCGCTTGCACTGAGTTCCTGTATACAGATTGCCACGCGCAAACCGCTGGCTGACCTTGGTATGGAGGGGCAGTGGGTTCGTATACCGGGGGCAGATAGAGCCGGTCAGGCAACGGTGTACAGGGCCGATGATGGTAAACTGTATGTTCAGGGGGTGCAGAGTCCTTTCGTGCGCTGTGATAGAGCTTTGGTTCAACCTTTACAGGAAATCAAAGAGCTGGGGCCCTTCGAGAATTATCGCTCTGTAACCGACACTCCTCGCAAGGTTGTATTCGGCGAAGTGAAGCCGCAGGAGATTTTCTGGTTGGATGGACAGGTGAACCGGTACCTGGTGCGCACGGATGCCCCTTGGCTGGCAATGGCTCCGCCGGGGGCTAAGCCGGTGACTCATTCCGATGTGGTTGTGACGCGCCCCGGTCACACGGTGAAGCTGCGTGAGCAGAAAACGGAGCAGACTGCCGAAGTGGTGCAGCCCCTGCAGCCGACGGCTGCTGCTCTGTACGCCTACCCTCTGGCGGCAGTTGGTGCCGTCGTCGATATTCCTGCCACTGTGGGCGTCAATGTGATGGCCGGCGTGGGCATGCTGCTCACCTCGCCTGCCATTATTTCGGAGGCTCGTCAGCAGCAAGAGGCTCCGGCGGAGACTGTTCAGCCCTGAGATACTGCAAAGCTTAATCCCCGCAGGGTGGCTTGTTCCATATTCAGCCCGCGCACCAAGGCTCGCAGCAGGGTGAGGGAGCCTGCGGCATCATACAGGGCATCATGCCACTTTTTGTCCGGCACCAGTGTGTTGACTTCGGGGGTGATGCCCAAGGCATCGCACACGGTGCCCAGCGAGTGGTCCTGCAGGGTGGGCAGGGCTTTGCGAGCCAGCGCCAGGGTATCGAGCCAAGGGCCGAACCCGTGCCCGGGGAAAGCACCGAGAAAGCGCTGCTCGGTTGAGGGATTGTGCCCCAGAACCACGCAGTCGCTGAGCAGGTGGCGCAGTTCACTCCACAGCTCACTGAAGTGCGGAGCTTGCTTCAGCATGTCGGTCGTGATGCCGTGAACCTTGGCCGCACTCCATCGCACGGGGCGGTCGCAGGCAATGTAGGAGGTAAAGCACTCCTCGGTCCCGAAAAGGGTTCCAACCCGCACAATGCCGACTTGCACGGGTAAATCCGTTTCGCCGGGGGCTACTCCGGCAGACTCGAAATCAATGGCGGCTATGGGCAGCTGCGCCAATGGGCAATCCATCAGCTGCGAACCCATGCGCGTGCTTTCTGAATTTCGGCAGAGAGAGCCTCGAAATCGCAGGTCAGGAACTTGCCGTCACGGTAGAGTTCCTTGCCATCAACCACGGTCAGCTTGTTTTCTGCACCGGTGGCGGCATAGACGATGTTCGAAACGATGTTGTGAACCGGCTGCATATTGGGAGCACTCAGGTCCAAAGCAATGAAGTCGGCCTTCATACCGGGCTCGAGAGTGCCGATATGCGGGTCGTGCAGGGCTGCGGAACCACCGCGCGTGGCCATATCGAGTGCGGTCTGTGCAGGGCAGGCAGTGGGGTCGAGGGTACTGACCTTCTGCAGCAGGCTGGCCACATACATTTCGCGCAGCATGTTCTGAGCATTGTTGCTGGCAGGGCCGTCGGTACCCAGTGCCACGGGGATATGGTGCTTCTGCAGGTCTGAAATCGGGGCCACACCGCTGGCAAGTTTCATGTTGGAAGACGGGTTGTGTACTACAGCGCTGCGCCCTTCCATCAGCAGTGCCATATCTTCTTCATCGGCATGAACGACATGGAAGAAGGTGCTGCCCGGCTGCAGGAGCCCCAGACTGTTGCAGTAGGGAATGGGACGCATGCCGAACTCCTTCAGGCAGGTCTGAGTTTCATTCTCCGTTTCAGCCAAGTGCATGCCGAAGAGGGCTCCGTTCTCTTCGGCCAGAGCATAGCACTCACGCAGGAGCTCCGGGTTAGTGGTGTAGGGCGCATGGGGGACAATGGCCTGACGAATGCGCGGGTGGTTGCGCCAGGCATCTGCCTGTGAGCGTACCAGCTCGAAGTAGGCCTCCTTGTCCTTGCAGGAAAGGCTCGGGAAATACTGCGTGGTGCTCTCGCCCAGCACAGCTCGCATACCCATGGAATCTGCCGCGCGGAATACGGCATCTTCAATCATGTACATGTCGTAGAAGGCGGTGGTGCCACTGCGTATCATTTCAGCCAGACTGAATCGTGCCCCGAGTTCCACCAGCTCAGGGGTGAGCTTGGCCTCCTGCGGGAAGATATCCTGAGTGAGCCAGTCCATGAGCGCCTTGTCATCGGAGTACCCGCGCAGCAGGCTCATGGGCACGTGAGTGTGGGCATTGATGAGACCGGGCATGAGGGCGGCATTCCCCAAATCCACACGGCGGGCATCGGGGTAGAGAATCTCGAGGATGTCGGTATGCCCCACGCAGAGGATTCGGTTACCACCTACGGCAATGGCTCCGTTTTCGATAATGTCGCGCCCGTCGTTCTGAGTAACGACATAGGCGGCGGTGTAAAGGGTATCGCAGATGTTAGCGCTGTTCATGGCAGTCAGAATATCAGAACCAGAAGAAGGAGCACAGCAGAACCAACACACCATAGGCCAGACCGAACAGGTTGCTGTTGCGGTAGAGTGCCGGGCGGGCTGTGTACCAGGCAGCCCAGTCACGGAAGAGGTAGGGTTTGCCCACCCAGAACATGGCGACTGTGAGCACCGGGTACCACCAGATGGGGATGAGCAGGCGTGTAACCGGCTCTTTCAGAAAGGCGGCGGTCAGCGGTACTATGGCCATCAGCAGCAGAAACAGCCCCAGAGCCCGGGGGAAAATCAGTGCCTTTGTCTGCCCATACAGTACAAACCAAATGATGGGGCAGAGGATAATGAGTATGGAACGGAAGGAATTGAAATCAAAGAGATTGATTCGCAGGGGATTCCAGCTGACGTCAAACAGGAGCAGGAAAATCCAGATGAAATCCACGGTCAGCAGTACTCGCCCGGCTTTGTCGTTCTCGGCAGCTTTGCTCAGGGCTGCCTTGGCGGTTTCGGGCTTCATCAGGGCGTAACCGTGCAGGGCAATGAGTGCCAACCCCATGAACAGCCCGGCCCAACCGTGCGGTAATTTCTCGTAGATGTGAAGATATTGGTCGTACATGTCTGCCGACCATTCTACCTCATGCGCGCGCGATTGACAAGTCCGCAGAAAGTCAACATGAAAAAATCAGTTGCATCAGTGCTTACTTTGGCTATTGAGGAACTCTTCTATGCCGTTGGTGGGGTAGAGCAGGGTATTGTGACGGAAGGTGCGTAAATCGCGAACGGCTCGCTTGTGAGTACCGAATATCTGCTCGGTGCTCAGGCGCTCCGCTTCGGGCAGTTCGAGCTTGTTTTGCAGCACGAAAAGCAGGGTGCGCAGGGCCGGTACATGGTTGCGGGAATCTGCGAAGAGCTTACGCCCCAGGGTGTAGGCCTCCTGTTCTCGACCTCGTATGCGACAGAGATTGTAGAATCTCAGTCGGTTGTAGATATTGGGGGCGCCGAGTTCGATGGCCTTTGCATAGGCCTCTGCTGCTTTGCCGAATTGCGGGCGACGGTACAGGTCGCTGTAAAAGTCGGCCAGTCGGGCGTAGAGCAGAGCGCTTTTCGGGTTATTGGCTATGCCACGCAGCAGGTAATCTTCCCCGCGCTCAATGTAGTGGCGGGCCTGCATGTTACGTTCCCGTTCATCCAATCGGGTACTGCTCAGGAAATCGCCGGCGGCATTGGTCGCCATTTCGCGGGAGGCCGCCGCCCAGTAGTTAACCCGCCGCGGAGCCAGAGTGGTGACGGTCTGCCAACGGGCATCTGCTCGGGGCCAGTCGCGCTTGAGCCAGGCATTGGTGGCATCCAGCGAGGTGATTTCTGCAGCCAGTGAGCGTAGCCCTCCCAGCGTGAAGAAGGCGAGCTGTTGAGTGAAGGCGTCTTTTTTAGCGATGCGGGGTGGTGGAAGTTGCAGTCCCTGCTGTTGTTGATGCTCTGCGATGCGCCGGCTGAGCGGTATAATCATCAGCCCGCCGGCCATGAGCATGATGATGGCTAACGGCAGGCGGCTCAATTGCTTGATGTGGCAGAGTATCGACATGGCGGTTCTATCAGGCTTGCGGGTATCTTTCTGTCAGGCGAGCCTGAATGTCGGCACACAGTCGCTCCCATTCGGGGACAGAGGCTCCCACCTCGTGAGCGCGCTCCAGTGGGGTACCCCAGATGGCGGTGTATTCCACCGGTCGGTGCCGATTGTAGTCCACCGCACTGCTGGGGATGAAATCGCCCATTTTCGAGGTTTGTTCCATCTGGCGGTGTATGATTTCCGGTGGTAGGGGGAAACCACGCATTTCGGCTGTATGGCAGACTTCATTCATGATGGCGCGGGCTCGTTCTGCCTCACCCGGCATGAGGAAGAGTTGGCGTATGCTGATACCACCGTGAGCCAGGCAGAGCCCGTTGAACGGGATGTTCCAAGAAAGCTTGGTCCACAGTATCTGCTCAGTGTGCAGCGCTGTCAGGGTTTCCACCGGGGTGCCGTCAAAGAGTGCTGCAAGCTTGGCGGCCTGAGCGGCGCCCTCTGCTGTGGGAGTCAGCGGGGCAAACTGAATGGCTCCGCCCTCGAGGTGGGTGATCTCACCGGGAGTGTTCATCATGGCACATACGAAACATAAACCGATGAAGACCCGCTCAGCGGGAACAACCTGCGCGATGGCTTCGGCATTGCCCATGCCGTTCTGGAAGGTCAGCACACGGGTGGTATCGTGCAGCAATGGGGGGAGCGCTGCCGGCAATTGATCATTGCAAGTGGTTTTCCAGCTCACGATAACCAAATCGACCGGGCCGCACTCGGAGGGGGTGCGGGCAATTTGCGGAGAGTTTAGGTGTATGTCACCGTACACGCTGCTCACGTGCAGACCTTTTTCTTTGACCGGTTCATATGCGGAGCGCAGGATGAATGTTACATCGTGCCCGGCTTCCGCCAGTCGTGCTCCGTAGTAACATCCCAGTGCTCCGGCGCCCAAGATGGCTATCTTCATGGCCCGGATTGTAGCATTTTTGCCCAATTTTGGCAATAAAATTTGCATTTTATGGCAGGCACACACACTTTAGCCTTGCAAACTTGTGCGGAAAGCGTTATTTACAAGTGCGTATCTCATTAATATCGGGCAGACAGCTGCCCTACAAACATAAACCAGAACCATGGGTCAACAGCACCGTAAGGAAACGAAGCGCCGCCGTCGCAGCGCCTACATCAAGCGCCAGAAGGAAATCGCCAAGAACAGCAAGAACACTGCCCCCGTGCAGCTTGCCACTAAGGTTGTTAAGGCAGAGGATGCTGCCAAAGCCTGATGTGTGACTTGATATTGTCTCTCACGAGAACATCTTAATTCCTGTTCCCCCGGTATTGCTCTCGGCAGTACCGGGGGAAATATTTTAAAGAAATAATTGTTGAAAAGTATTGACAAAAATCTAAAAACAGGCTACAAGGTCGCCGCTGACACGAATATCCGATAATTAGTAACACATTCGCTGATGAAACGATTTTCTGCCATTTCGCTTCTGCTTGTGAGCCTGACCCTTTTGGGTATCACTGCCTGTTCTCAGGTATCTCCTGAGCTTCGCGCCCGCATTTATCAGGCTGAGAAAACGCTCGATGAATGTCCGGCCCCCGAACCTCTGCCTTATGACAAAGGTTCGTATGAATATTTTATTTGCAGTCACGGTTATCCCACCACCATGGAGATATACCGTGATGATGCTCTACTGAAGAAAGCGAACCGCAAGAGTGTGGTGCACGTCTGCCTGCCTCAGCAGCGTGGTCGTCTGTATGTCGATGGTAAGGTGGCCGCCGACTGGCCGGTATCCACCGGCGTGGATGGTCACGAAACCCCGACCGGTACCTATTTCATTCTGGAGAAAAAGAAAGACTACGCCTCTAATCTCTATGGTAACATTAAGGATGCCAATGGTAGAACCGTGAAACGCAATGCCGACTCCACCAAGGACACGATTCCCGAGGGCGGCAGCTTTGTGGGCTCTCCCATGCCCAATTGGCAGCGACTTACCTGGGATGGTCTGGGTATGCACACCGGTAAGGTTCAGGCCGGTAAGCGTTTGTCGCATGGTTGCATCCGCACGCCCAATGACATGGCTAGCCAGCTGTTCGGTATCACTGCCACCGGAACCCGTGTACATGTGGAGGGTGAGTTGGAGCAGGGCTATCCCGTACGGCACCTCCTGCCATTCAGTGAGCAGTATCAGGCTGTGCTGAAGGCTCACACCGATGCTCAGGAAAATCTTGATAAATTGCGCAAACAGGCTGCTGATGAGATAGAAGCGCGCAAAAATAAGGATAAAAAGCAGGAAAATGACGCCGGTTGAGCTGTTTCTTGCTTGAAAAGAGCTAAATGGATTGACATATCCCTTTGATAGTGGTACAGTTTCGTGAGGAAATTGTACCACTTTTTTGTTTTTTGGGGAGCATGAGTAGAGTTGGCTTTAGTTTGTGTATGCTGTTGCTGGTGGCATTGCCATCATGTCGCAGTGTGTTTTCGCCATCTCTCATGCCCGATGATGAACGGAAGATTGCTGCACTGAAGGCTCAGATTGACGCAATCCCCAACACGCCTTCCGTGTCGTCATTTCAGGATGGAACGTATGAGTACTTCGTGAGCCATCGTTTTTATCTGAACACGCTGGTTGTTTATCGTGATCGTCAGCTGCTCAGCCAAGCCACACCGGAGTGTCCCATTTATATCTGTCTGCAGCACCAGCGTGGTCGCTTGTATGTGGATGGTCGAGTGGCTCTTGATTGGCCGGTTTCTACAGGTGCGGAAAAAACGCCAACTTCTCGTGGTTCGTTCGTGATACTGGAGAAAAAGAAAGAGCATGCCTCCGGCAGGTTTGGTTCTATACGTGGTGCCGATGGTTCTCTTCTTATTGCTGATGCTGATTCCCGTAAACATACTGTGCCTCCCGGCGGTAAGTGGGAAGGAGCTGACATGCCCAACTGGATGCGACTGACGTATTCCGGCATAGGCATGCACACCGGTTTGGTGATGCCGGGCAAAAAACTCTCTCATGGTTGCATTCGCATGCCGCATGAGGTTTCATCCATCATTTTTGATATTGTTAAGCTGGGGAGCCCCGTTTACGTGCGTGATCAGGTAGAAGATGTATTCCCCTGTAAAGCTGCACTTCGGGAGGGTGATTTAAACCGCGCAGGCGATGAAGCTCGCAGAATATTGCAGGAGAAGCTCGATACGCTTACCTTAGAGGCTGAGAAGCGTGCGGTAATCTACGCTGAAACGCTTTCACGCGAAGCCGATGCCCGCGAACTCGCCGAGGAAGAAGCCGAAGCCCGTGCCAAGGCCGAACGTCAGGCAGCCCGTGAAGCTGAACGTGCTGAGCGCGCCCGCCGCAAGGCAGAGGAGCGTGCCGCAGAGGAAGCCCGCGAACGCGCGGAGGAAGAAGCTGAAGCTCGTGCTAAGGCCGAGCGCAAGGCAGCCCGCGAAGCAGAACGCGCCGAGCGCGCCCGCCGTAAGGCAGAGGAGCGTGCCGCAGAGGAGGCCCGCGAACGCGCCGAGGAAGAAGCCGAAGCCCGTGCTAGGGCAGAGCGCAAGGCTGCCCGCGAAGCCGAGCGTGCCGAACGTGCTCGCCGCAAGGCTGAAGAACGCGCTGCAGAGGAAGCCCGCGAACGCGCAGAGGAAGAAGCTGAAGCTCGTGCTAAGGCTGAGCGCAAGGCAGCCCGCGAAGCAGAACGCGCCGAACGAGCCCGCCGTAAGGCTGAAGAACGCGCAGCAGAGGAAGCCCGCGAACGCGCCGAGGAAGAAGCCGAAGCCCGCGCCAAGGCTGAGCGCAAGGCAGCCCGCGAAGCAGAACGCGCCGAACGTGCTCGTCGTAAGGCTGAAGCCCGCGCCGCCGAGGAAGCTCGTGAACGCGCGGAGGAAGAGGCCGAAGCCCGTGCCAAGGCTGAGCGCAAGGCAGCCCGTGAAGCTGAACGTGCTGAGCGTGCCCGCCGTAAGGCAGAGGAACGCGCAGCAGAGGAAGCCCGTGAACGCGCCGAGGAAGAAGCCGAAGCCCGTGCCAAGGCCGAGCGCAAGGCAGCTCGTGAAGCTGAACGTGCTGAGCGTGCCCGCCGTAAGGCAGAGGAACGCGCCGCCGAGGAAGCCCGAGAACGCGCCGAGGAAGAGGCCGAAGCCCGTGCCAGGGCAGAGCGCAAGGCAGCCCGCGAAGCCGAGCGTGCTGAGCGTGCCCGCCGTAAGGCTGAAGCCCGCGCCGCCGAGGAAGCCCGCGAACGTGCTGAGGAAGAAGCCGAAGCCCGTGCCAAGGCTGAGCGCAAGGCAGCCCGCGAAGCAGAACGCGCCGAACGTGCTCGTCGCAAGGCTGAAGCCCGCCCCGCCGAGGAAGCCCGCGAACGTGCTGAGGAAGAGGCCGAAGCCCGTGCTAAGGCTGAGCGCAAGGCAGCCCGCGAAGCAGAACGCGCCGAACGTGCTCGTCGTAAGGCAGAAGCCCGCGCCGCCGAGGAAGCCCGCGAACGCGCCGAGGAAGAGGCCGAAGCCCGTGCCAGGGCCGAGCGCAAGGCAGCCCGCGAAGCAGAACGCGCCGAACGTGCTCGTCGCAAGGCTGAAGCCCGCGCCGCCGCGGAAGCCCGCGAACGTGCTGAGGAAGAAGCCGAAGCCCGTGCCAAGGCTGTGCGCAAGGC
>JAZSEM010000061.1:0-3065 GCA_045531695.1 Akkermansia sp. | reverse complement strand
GCCGCCCTTCAGGGCTCATGTTCTTTTTTGTACTCGCTGCAGGGGCTTACGCCCCTGCCTATTGAGCTACCGCCCTCGTACCTCGGGCTTTTGAATTCCGCTCACCTTCGGTTCGCCATACAGCTCTGCAAATTGGAGCTTATCGGGAAGAATAGACAAGATACAAATTACGATAGACAAGTTGTTGAGCATGGCGACTGCGTCGCATACAGCGTGGCTGGAGCTACCGTTCACGCCCCCGTCTTCGCGTCTCGCTGCGCTCGCTTGCTTCCGGCTTCTCTGCGATACGCCGAGACGGGGCGCCGTGACAGGCCACGCTTTCAGGCGCGGGCGGCAGCTTATGCTGAGCTTTGCTATCCTTGCGCCGTAAGGCGCGGAATTCATAAATTCGTCCCTCGGAATTCGTCCCTCGTACTTCTACAAATTGCTCTTTGTCGAGTTTTTCGAGTTGCCTGTTTTATAAAAAAATGCAAAAAAATGAAAAAAATACAAAATAATGCTTGCCAAAGTGCCTGCAGTATGCTAAATTGCCTGCGCACAGCCGGAAACGGAAGTTGCGCCTAGTGTCTGGATCGTCTAGTCGGCCTAGGACACCCGCCTTTCACGCGGGCAACACGGGTTCGAATCCCGTTCCAGATGTAACTCAGAAAGCTCCATCGAATGATGGAGCTTTTTTGCGCCCAAGTATGAGCATGCAAAGTACACTCAAGCGAACCTGGATAGACCGAACCGAGCTGCGACGTCTGATGGCGTTGATGCTCCCGCTCTATATTGGGAATATACTCCACATGGGTATGGGCGTGACAGATACCGTAGTGGCCGGTTGGAAAGGCGAGGTGGATTTGGCGGCTGTGGCGATGGGTTTTTCCATATCCGGTACCATTATCATAGCCGGTGGAGTGGTGCTGACTATCCTGAGTGCCATGATTTCGCGCTTGCGTGGGGCAGGGGCTGATGGAAAAGCCGGCTTGTATCTCAACAATGGCAAGGTGCTGGCTATTTGCCTGGCTGTGGTTGAGGTGGTGCTGATGTTTGCCGCCTCGTACGTGTTCAGCTATGTGACCGACAATGCCGAGCTTGCAGCAAAAGCTCAGCGCTACGTGTGGTTCATGCTTATCGGTGTACCTGCCAATATGCTCATGCGAGTGGTGGTTGCTAATTTCGAAGGCTATGGTCAGACCCGCCCGGCGATGTTTGTCTCCCTGTGTGGCGTGCTTATTAACATTCCGCTCAACATGCTCTTTGTTTTCGGGTGGGGGTCTGTGCCTTCATTGGGCGGTTCCGGTTGTGGCTTGGCTACATCAATCGTGAACTGGTGCATGTTCTTCTGCATGCTTGGTATCATGCTTGGAAGTAGGCAGCATAGGGGCAGGGGGCGACAGATGCTTGCCCTGCGACGCCCCGATTGGTCGTTGGTTCGTCAGACCGTGCGATTGGGCTTGCCGGTGGGGGTGGCATCCCTCTGTGAAATGAGTTTCTTTAATCTTGTTACACTCATTATAGCTCCTCTGGGTGAGGTGGTGGTGAGTGCTCAGCAGGTTGCTATCAACCTGAGCGGTATCATCTTCATGCTGCCGCTGAGTCTGGGAATTGCCGCATCCATACGCGCAGCCTATCATGTCGGTGCCCGTCGCAGGGTGGATTTCAATGCCATGGTACGCACTCTGCTGGTGGTGAGTTACACTTTGGTTACGATTTTCATGGTGCTTACCATACTGTTTCGCAGGGATATTGTGGGGCTCTATACCAATTCCGAGGAGATTATATCACTGGCGTCGGTTCTGCTTGTATTCTGTGCCGTGTATCAGATACCCGATGCCACGCAGGTGCTCATGTCGGGCCTGCTGCGTGGTTGTCACGATACGGCTATCATCACCTGGAGCAATATTTCGAGTTACTGGGTGGTGGGGCTGCCGCTTGCTTACCTGCTCATTCGGACGGATGTCATCGTGCCTGCCATGGGGGCTGCCGGTGCCTGGGTGAGTTTTATTGTGGCGCTTTCTATTTCGGCTGTTATCCTGACTCTGCGCTTTATTCGTACCCGTCGCAGGGTATTTGAGCAGGGGAGTTGCTGATTTTTGTGAAAAAAATGCACAAAATCTGAGATTGTGCTTGACGTCTGCACCGTAAAAGTGTAAACTCCGTGACCCCGCACTACAGGTGTAGTGTGGCGATATCTCATAAACAATCAAACACACACACGATGAAGACCCACGTGAAGAAAGGTGATAACGTAGTCGTTATCGCCGGCAAGAACAAGGGCAAGCGTGGTGTCGTTCTGTCTGTTAATGCAGCCAAGCAGACCGTAATCGTAGAGGGTGCACGCACCCTCAAGAAGGCTACCAAGCCTTCCGAGTCTGATCCCGAAGGCGGTATTAAGGACATCGACGGCCCCATCCACATCTCCAATGTGAAGAAAGAGAGCTGATGCCGAAAGGCTGAAACTCCGCGCTTAAGCCATCAGAACCTAAACCATTAACAATAAGAGCTGACCCGCTAAAATTATGAGCACCCCTACATTGCTTACATACTATAAGGAGAAGGTCGTTCCGGCCCTCCAGGCGAAGCATCAGTACACCAACGTGCACCAGATTCCCCGTCTCGAGAAGATTGTGGTGACTACGTGCATGGGCAAGCACCCCGACCGCAAGCAGGCTGTTGAGGATGCCGTTGCTGAAATCGCCAAAATCACCGGCCAGAAGCCGGCTGTAACCTACGCTCGCAAGAGTGTGGCTAACTTCAAACTCCGCGAGGGTGAAGTCCTCGGCGCCCGTGTGACGCTGCGTTCCACCCGCATGTGGGAGTTCCTTGATCGCTTCATCAACATTACCGCCCCCAACATCCGTGACTTCCGTGGTCTGCCCACCAAGTCCTTTGACGGTCGCGGTAACTATGCCATCGGTATCCCGGATCAGTCCATCTTCCCCGAGATTGAGCTGGACCAGATTAAGCGTAATATCGGTTTCGACATCATCTTCGTGACATCCGCCACGACCAATGATGAGGGTCGCGACCTGCTTGCCGAGCTGGGTATCCCCTTCCGCAAGCCCACCAAGAAGACTGAA